>NZ_JAPCZO010000013.1:0-244059 GCF_025941625.1 Rhizobium acaciae | reverse complement strand
GAGCAACGGAACCCCTTCGTCAATTGCCCTTCGTATCAACGGCAGCGTCGTCGAGTCACGCGCTGGATCATAGGGGCCATTCGCTTCACTCGCATCGCCGCCATAAAGAGAGGGATGCACGTTGGATCCTGAACCTGTAATTATGATGCCATCGACAGCGGCAAACAGTTGGTCAAAGTCGAGCCGTTTGCCAAAGGAAGGCACCACCAGGGGGAACACTCCGGCCGCTGTGACCGCCGCCTCAAGGTACTGTTGGGGTGCCGCGTGCCAAAGGTAATTATACACCTCACAAACATCCGCCGAGACCGCAACAAGCGGCTGCGACGCGGGGATCTGTTTCACGGTCGAAAATGCATCAGCCCCTGCGACTTGGCCCTGTGACATATTCGTGGTCCTCAATTCGTTGCGTATGTTGTGAACCCGCTGGCTCAACGATACAGTTCAAATCACTGAGACGTGCGGCGCCTCGCTTTGTCCGCGTGTCTGGCCCATTTTGACGTTGTGAAAGGCTGCCGGAGGTTCATGCGCGCAATAAAGTCCCACGCGATGGGATCGCTAATAGTGTCCCAGCGGCTAATGCGGACTGCATCAGAGTGCGTCGCGTGATTGGCATGTCAATTCCCCTTGTTTTTGTTGACTGTGCTGAACTGTTGCCATGCCGCAGCGATGGTACAAAAGTCGCCAGATATTACGCCAGCTAATCCGCAGGAAAGTCTCGCTATCCGCGCCGCCAATGCATCCTAAGCCGCCGGGCGCCACAACATTACCTCGGCGCCGGAGCTGAAATCCGGCCTATGAGCGGCCTCAGCGCACATTATCTGCAAATGTTCGGCAAAAAGTGCACAATTTCGCATGGTCTGCATGGTCTGCGTTGGGTAAGCGCCACCAAAATGCATCGGTTATTTGCCGTTTCGATCCAGGCTACCGCAAACGCTGAGCTTAACCTAGCGGCGGCGAAAAAACGCCACCGTGGACCTACGCCGGCTTCTTGCGTAGATCATCGGGCGTAACATCCGGCGGAATTGGGCAGACATAAGAGTGACTGCCAAGGCGCTCATTGAGTTCGTTTTTAGCGCGCGCAATGATTGCCGGATTGCGCAAGCAATCGATCGCGGTGGCGGCTATCGTTTGTGCCGCCAGTATCATTCCCTTGTGTGCCGCCGGGAGTTTGGCCTGCGTGACCATTTGCCAGCTATGAAACTCTGTACCGATGGCGAAGCAGGCCGTATGGCATTGCACCGTCGGCACAATCCAACTCGCGTCGCCCACGTCGGTCGTCCCCATTTCCACCTCCTCTCGCCCCGGTAGCCCAAGCACACCATCGTGGAAGATTTTCGAGCGCAGTGAAGGATCGCGAGGTGAGATACTTGTCAATAAGCTCTCCTCCGTCATTGAGGTCTCGCGAAGCTTCTTTGCGAAGGCGTAGTCGGCTTCGTCGAACGCAGGCGGACCAATGCGGCACATGTTCTCGTACATGAGCTCTTGCAGCACCTTGTTGGGGACAATGTTTGAACTGCCTCCAGCAATTTGAACGACAACAGAGGTCTCGGTCATCAATGCCGCACCTTCAGCAATTTTTTTGACACGTGCGAAGAGTCGTTGAGCATCTGGCAGGACAGGGGAGCGTATCGAATAAAGGGATTCTGCATAAGCCTGCACCGTATTTGGCGCGTCGCCGCCGGTATTGGTGATCGCGTAGTGCACACGTGCATCTGTGGGCATATGCTCTCGCATATAATTCACGCCCACATTCATCAGTTCGATCGCATCCAGCGCGCTCCGGCCCATATGAGGTGAGTAAGCCGCATGTGTCGCCCGCCCATGAAAGCGAAAATAGACCTGGATCTCGGCAAGGCTGGAAGTCGCGTGCACCTCATTGATAATGTGCGGATGCCAGCAAAGAGCGATGTCTAAGTCATTGAAGAGGCCGGCGCGTGCCATATAGGTCTTGCCTCCACCATTTTCCTCGGCCGGGCAGCCGTAGTAGCGCACCGTGCCAGGGATACCTTCGCTCACAAGCGCTTCCTTTAACGCTGCCGCGGCGAGAGCCGAACCGGCCCCAAGAAGATTATGACCGCAACCATGCCCGGATGCGCCGCGCGCGGTGGGTTCTTGTTTGAGAGCGCCCGAGATTTGAGACAGGGCCGGCAGAGCATCATATTCGCCGAGAACACCGATGACCGGTCCGCCTCGCCCGTACTCCGCAACAAAGGCCGTTGGAATACCGCCGGCATTTTTTTTGATGCGAAACCCCTCCCGCTCCAAGGCGGCGCACTGCTCGGCAACCGAACGATGTTCTTCGAATGCCAACTCCGGCATATCCCAGATACGGTCGCTGAGAGCGCAAAAATCCAATGCCTTAGTGTGTATCTGGCGGGCGATTTCCTCAAGGCTAAGACGATCATTTCGCATGCGTACACATTCCTTCTGACTATCTTCGTTCGAAGACACACGCACATCACGACATTCTGTCTATGATGCGCATAGATCCTGCATAATGCGAGTGATGCGGTCCCTTTCCGCTACAGTCGTAATGACTGGCAAGCGGCTAACCCGAGAGCAGCAATTCCCTTCATCACTGATCTTTGCGGTACGGAATTAGGGCCTTTTGGATACTGGCGATCAGCGCGTCTCGGCGCTCCGCCAACTCTGTGAGAGTCTGTCCGTTCGCTTCGTCCTCTACGCCAGAAACCAGCATTCGGGACGTGACTGCATCTAGATGTAGTATACCCAGGTCATCCCACCAGCGATCGAAGCTCTCCCCAAGTCGCTCGCAGAAAGCCGCCAAACCGCCTTCACCTCCCCCGAGGTGGAAGAGCATTGTCGGGCCCATTGCGGCCCAACGAAGACCGGGTCCGGCCCACATTGCTTTGTCGACATCCTCCACGGAGGCAACGCCGGTCTTCACCAAATATATAGCCTCGCGCCACACGGCAGCCTGCAAGCGATTGGCTACGTGACCAGGTACTTCACGACTTAGCCGTATGGTCACTTTTCCTAACGCGGAGTAGAACCGCTCGGCGGCCTCAATGGCGCTGGGGTCTGTACGGCCGTTGCCCATCACTTCGACCAACGGGATCAGATGAGGCGGATTGAACGGGTGACCAAGGACGAACCGTGAAGGGTTTTTCCATGCGGTTTGCATTTCACTAAGCGTCAAACCGGAAGTAGACGTCGCGATCACGGCCTCTCTCTCCAGCTCTCTCTCAATCTCCTCATAGAGGGCGTTTTTAATCTCCAAGCGTTCTGGGACATTCTCTTGGATGAACATCGCACCCTCAACTGCCTCTGGCGCAGACCGGCAGAAGCGAACTCGATCAGGGCTGCCGCCATTGACAAGCCCCAGTTCATCCAACGTAGGCCACGCACGCTCTACATATTCGCGCACCGTCTTTTCCGCATTGGGTGACATGTCGTAGAGAGCCACGTCTCTGCCTGAAGCCAAAAAGAGAGCAGTCCAGCTTGCGCCAATGACGCCCGCTCCAAGAACTGCAGTGGTTTTGAATTCGGTCATTGAAAGTGTCCGATGAAGTGGAAAGGGACATCAGCCCATTACGATAATGAGCGAATGTGTCTCGAGCTTAGTCTGCAGCACGTTTAGCGCTCCTGTGCGCTTGGACGGTTGCGATGGGGAATGCCGCAGTCCGTATCGTGTGAAGTCTTACCGGGCTCAACGATAAGGTTTCCATCCGTGAACCTCGCAACCTCCTAATTCAATAAGGCGAGATGTTAATGCACTTTTGGCCCATTTTTGTGCATTTCGCAGCGTTCCTGTAAATTGATCCTGCATTTCATTTGCCTTTCGCGCAGGAACTCACCATTGGTGGGACTTAGAGTGGACTCGAAAGGGTTCAACGATATCCGTATGTTGCAAGGCGTCTGGTAAGCATGCGGATGTGATCGATGGTTATCCAGGCTTCTGCTGAACCTATGGATTTCTCGAAATCCTTGGCCAGTCTGCGGCATCGCCCCAGCCACGCAAACGTCCGTTCGACGACCCAGCGGCGCGGCAGGATTTCAAAACCCTTCGCCTTGTCGGAACGCTTGATGATTTCGAGTGTCCATTTCCCGATTTTCTGCAACCGCCTTTTCAGCTTGTCGCCCGCATAGCCGCCATCGGCGAAGACGTGAAGCAGCCATGGCCTTCGGTTGCGGATGGACTTCAGAAGATCTGGAGCCCCGTCACGGTCCTGGATATCGGCGCTGTGCACCATGAGGCCGACCATCAGCCCAAGCGTATCGACCATGATATGACGCTTGCGTCCTTTGATCTCAGCGCAAACGCAGTTTGTCGCGTCTTGCCAGCGTCAAAGCCCCGAATACCGCCCCTTTTAGTCGTCTTGACGCTTTGGCTTTCGATGGCACCAGCCGTCGGGGAAGCTTCCTTCCCCTCCAGTTCCCGCGCCTCCATGACGAGGTGATGGTTGATCCGTGACCAAAGGCCCATGGCCCGCCATTCATAGAAATACCGCTGCACCGTCGAACAGGGCGGAAAGTCCTTGGGCAGCATCCGCCACATCATCCTGAGCTTGTCGAAGGGGGCAACCTGTCGAGGCGATATAGAGAAGGGCGTTCACAACCTCGCGCAAATCAGTCTGGCGCGGCCGGCCCAAACGCCGTGGCGCAGGCATGAAAGCCGCAACAAAATCCCATTCGCGATCCGTAACGTCGCTTACATATCGCAGCGTTCCGCGGACATAATTCCGCCGAGTGGTTTCAGTCCAGGCCATCGTGCTCTCCATCGCATCTTCGCAAATCCGAAGGAATCACAACTGACTGATCACTCACATCTTTTTGGGGCAGCCTCTTAGCGCGTACGGCACTCCCAATGTCCTGATCCTTGCTGATGACAGGATGTTATTCTCACAGGAGAATTGGCTCGGGTTCACTGTGCAACAGATTGTGGATGACACTCAAACCGCGGACAAGTTCCTCCTCCGTTGTCGATCCTAAAGAGACCCGCACCGCTGGATGGTTCTCTGAGATTGCGAACGCTGCGCCCCGTGCTAGCACTACCCCTTGCTTGCGCGCATGCGATACAAACTCATCCTCGGGAAACCGTCCATCCAGCGGGAGCCATATATGGAGGCTTCCAGGGTTCGAACAATATGAAACTCCATTGAGAGCAGACGCAACAAGCTTGTGTCGTTCGACGAGTCTTGCACGTTGCCATTGGACAAGTTCAAGGCACGTCCCATCCTCAACCCATCGTGCTGCGATTTCCGCGATCAGAGGCGTCGCAATCCAACTGGTTACAAGCTGACGATTCTCAACTGCGGGAAGAAGGCGTTCTGGCGCCACGAGATACCCTGTTCGGAGCCCGGACATAACAGGTTTGGTGAAGCTCGTGATGTATATCGTCCGCTCTGGTGCAAGCGTCTGAAATGTTGGCAGGTCTCTTTCTGTTAGCGGGCCAAGGGCGTCATCCTCAACAATTAGCAGGTCGTATTTTCTCGCGATTTCGACAATCGCGACACGACGGGGCTCGTCCATGATGAATGCGGTGGGGGCAAGTGCGTTTGGCATCATGAACAGCGCGCGTATGACGTGCTGTTGGCAAGCACTCTCAAGCGCCTCGGGTATGATTCCGTGGTCATCTATCGGCACACCTTGCACTTTCAACCCAAGATACGAACCCAATGGCAACATCACGTGAAGCCCCGTTGCCTCTGTTGCTATTGTCATTCCGGGTTGGCACGCCGTCATTAGCGCGACCGTGAGGGCAGGGGTACCGCCATTCGTCAGGTGGACAGTTCTCGCATCTGTTTTAACGCCGCAGAACCTCAACCAATCAGTTGCAATAGCGCGGTGGCGCGCAAACATGGCGCTCGGACGCGAGCCGAACACAGTACTTGCAGGCAAATCCACGGCTAAAGCACCGAGAGCCGATTTCATGCGCTCCAGATGCAAGGTGTCGGAAACTGGCTTTAAAATTGCGAGATCAATCAACCCCGGGATACGCTCTGGCATGAACGGCGTAACGGCCTCAGGGTTGGCGTTCGCCGTTCGTATAAAAGTGCCGCGTCCGGTCTCTCCAGTCACGAGACCGCGGCGCGACAGTTCTTCATAAGCTCTGGACACGGTGGGGAGCGAAACCGCTAGCTTATCAGCAAGCTGCCTTTGCGGCGGCAGTTGTTCCCCCGGTTTGAGCACCCCGGAGGCGACCGCCTGCGCGATCTGATCGGCAATTGACAAAAAATAGGGCTGAGCAAGACATTCTCTTGAGGGTGTCCACATTGTCTAGCTTAAGCTCCCGTTGGCTATATTCAGCAATTTGAGGGGATGTCCGCATAAATCATACAGTTATCCATATCGCATCTAGTTCAACCGGGGAAACGAATTCTATTGTCATTGTACAATTTTAGCAATTGACTATGTTCTCTTGAATTGTCATGCTCATGTAGCGGTCAGGCTGGGAGCTCGGCCCGCAATAGCTCAAACCCATAGGGAGTCCCTGGCTGCGCTCGCAAGACGGTCGGCCAAGATGATCCGCTGAGAAACTACTAAAAGGGGAATAGAATGACACCGCAGACTAGCGCTCAGAATTCTGGAACGCATCATCTTCGTCACCGTCTTTTGCTCGGCGCGATTTTTTTGGCCGCGGTCAGCGTCGGGCCTGTCCTGGCGCAAGATTTGGATGTCAGCCAGGAGGTTTCCGTGGCGATCGGCAATGAGCCTCCCTATACCGAGCTCAAGCCGGATGGGACGTTGTCCGGAGCGGGACCCGACATCGACCGCGCAGCGCTCTTACAGTCCGGTTTCAAGAATTTCTCAGGCGTCACCATGGCTTACGGCGCGATGATACCCGCGCTTCAGGCAAGCCGCGTCAGGATGGTCTCATCGGGTGCCTTAAATATCCGCCCGGAACGTTGCGATCAGGTCATTTTCTCCGAGCCTGTGATGTGCACCGCACAGGCCTTTCTCGTGCGTCACGATTTTGCGGGACGGGTAAACAGCTACAAACAGGCCGCTGATTTAGGCATCAAGGTCGGTGTTCCGGCCGGCAGCATCCAAGGGAAGGACGCCCTCGATCGAGGAATCAAAGCCGAAAACATCGTCAATTTTCCCGACAACACCAGCGCGGTTAAAATGCTTCAGGACCGGCGCATAGATGCTATTGCTCTCAATGGAGACGGTGTTCTCGACATGAAAAAGCGCTCCGGCGACGTGTCTCTGGAAGTTGTCATCCCGGTCACTGATACGCCAATCGATTGCGCGGCCGCGGCGTTCAATAAGTCCGATACGGCGCTTCGTGACGCGTATAACGCAGGATTGGAGAAGCTCATAAAAGGCGGCGAGTTTGCCGAAATCATGGGCAAGTACAGCCTCCAGGCGAATGTTGCTCTCCGATCCAAGGCAAAATCGACGGCCGAGATGTGCAGCCGATAAATCATTGCGGATCGTGCGGTTTGGCGGTCAGCCGCCAGACCGTTGATCACGCGGGGTCAGGGAGTATTCGCCATGGGGCTGCGCGTTGCGCCGGATCAGGGTGTGCAAGTACCAATTGTCGAATTCCGAGAAGTTGGGAAAAGCTACGGCACCTTCGACGTTCTTAATCAACTTTCATTCTCCGTCAAACCTGGCGAACGCTTGGCACTTATAGGCCCATCTGGTTCCGGCAAGACGACTATCCTACGGATTTTGATGACGCTGGAGACGGTCACGTCGGGCAACGTATTCATCAACGGCATTTCACTTAACCGCGAACAAATAAGTGGAAGGGAATTCTCGGCATCCGAAGACCATTTGCGCAGAATGCGCGCGCATATCGGGATGGTGTTCCAGCATTTCAATCTTTTCCCCCACAGGACAGCGCTCCAGAACGTTGCCTTGGCCCCATTGTTGACAGGCCGGATGACAAAGGCTGCGGCAAATGAGCGAGCTCTTCAACTCCTCGATAAGGTGGGGCTGGCAAGCAAAGCAGATGAGTACCCAGCGAGATTGTCGGGCGGCCAGAAACAGCGGGTTGCCATCGCAAGAGCGCTCGCGCTTCAGCCTAACATTTTGCTTCTCGACGAGATCACGTCCGCTCTCGACCCGGAGTTGGTCGAGGAAGTGCTGAACGTCATCACCGATCTGCGGAACGAAACGGACATGACCATGCTGCTCGTGACGCACGAGATGGGTTTCGCGAGAGACTTTGCGGACCGAGTCTTGTTCTTTGAACAAGGTAAGATCATTGAGGACGGACCGCCCAAAACAATCTTTCAATCGCCGCATCACGAACGCACTAAGTCCTTTCTGCGAAAGGTGATCGCGGCGGGGCAGCGGGTGTAGTTGGCCGAGCATTTCAATAGATATTTGGTGATGTCGTGCAAAACTTGGGGTTAACACTTGGATATGGTCAGTTCATTCTCAGCGGAGCGCTGGCGACGATCCAACTCACCGTCTTCAGTTGCGTTCTTGCACTGGCGGTAGCGTTCCTAGCAGGACTGGCTCTTTTGTCCCGAAAGCTATGGGCTCGTGCTGTTGCGCGTATCTATGTGGAGTTTTTCCGCGGCACTTCGATCTTCGTTCAGCTGTTTGCCGCGTACTTCGTTCTGCCATTGGCTGGCCTCTCGCTCACCCCTGTTCAAGCGGGTGTCCTTGCTATTGGCCTGAATGGAGGCGCTTACGGCGCAGAGGTCGTTCGAGCCGGAATCCAGTCTGTTGGCCGAGATCAGACAGAAGCGACACTCGCCCTGAACCTTACCCGCTGGCAGGCACTGTGGTGGGTCATACTTCCGCAGGCAGTCGTCGTGATGTTGCCGAGCTTCGGTAACCTCTCAATCGAAATCATGAAGGCCACAGCGGTGGCGTCGCTCGTCACCGTGTCCGAACTGACATTCCAAGCGCAGATGGTGCGTTCTCAGACAGGAGAAACGGCGATGCCGTTCATACTGATCTTCGTCACGTATCTCATCATCGCCTCGGTTCTGATGGCGCTGGTGCGCTGGCTGGAGAGACGATTTGGGCGCGGCATCGCGGTCATAGGAGCGTGAGAAGATGAATTGGAGTTGGGATTTTGCCAGGCAGATCGCACCGGCGCTCATCCAGGGGCTGATCGTAACGGTGGAGATCACACTAGTGGCATCCGTCGTTGCGATGGTCATCGGTCTTCTGTTCGCAGTGGCCAAGATGTCGCCGGTCAAGTGGCTTAGGCACCCGGCGGTAGTGATTACCGAAGGGATCCGGCGGACCCCTTTGCTGGTTCAGCTATACTTCCTTTTCTATGTGCTGCCTGACCTCGGCGTGCTTCTGTCTCCATTTGTTGCGGGTGTTATCGGTCTTGGGCTTCACTATGGCACCTATCTCTCGGAGGTTTACCGTGCGGGCATCATCAATGTTCCCACCGGCCAGTGGGAGGCTGCGCGGGCGTGCAACCTGACGACGCGCCAGACCTGGACGGAAATCATTCTGCCACAAGCTATACCGCCGATGATCCCACCGCTGGGGAACTACGTGATCGCGATGTTCAAGGAGACACCGATCCTCTCGGCGATCACGGTGATGGACTTGATGGGTGAAGCGCTGGCACAGGCGAACTTCAACTACCGCTATCTCGAACCAATTACGCTCGTCGCGGCTGGCTTCCTGCTCGTGAGCCTTGTCTCCGCCGCCGCTATCAAACTTCTCGAAAAACATTTGAAACTTCGTGCTGCTTAACCAGCAGAAAAGAGGACTTGCATGAGTGCCCCGACTTTACGCTTCGAAATCTCCGAGTATGGAGCTCGGCTCAAAGCCACTCGCAAAGCAATGGAGCGCGAGGGTGTCGACCTTCTGATCGTTACCGATCCCGCCAACATGGCTTGGCTCACTGGTTATGACGGCTGGTCGTTTTACGTCCACCAGTGCGTGCTCGTCCGTCAGGACGAAGACCCGATCTGGTTTGGGCGGGAAATGGACGGAAATGGGGCTCGCCGGACCGTCTATATGGATCAAAGCCGTATCAGATGCTATGCGGACCATTATGTCCAATCGTCGCAATATCATCCGATGACGGCGCTTGGGACGTTGATCACAGACCTCGGTTGGTCAACCGGCATCATCGGGATCGAGAAGGACAACTATTACTTCACTCACGCGGCTTTTGAAGCGCTCGCCTCCACCTTGCCAAACGCAAGATTCAAGGATACCACCCGCCTGGTAAAGTGGCAGAGGATTGTCAAGTCGCAGCGCGAGATCGAGTACATGCGCGGGGCGGGCAAAATCGCGGCAGCCATGCACCAGCGCGTGGCCGATGTTCTTCGTCCTGGCGTCACGCAGTCAGACGTCGTTGCCGAGATCTACCATACCGCGATCCAAGGCGTAGACGGGATATGGGGTGACTACCCAGCAGCGGTTCCCATGATCGGGGCGGGGATTGATGCCTCCGCACCGCACCTGACCTGGTCAGATCGAGAGCTGCGTTCAGGCGAAAGTATTTTCTTCGAGCTCGCGGGCGTCCATAAGCGCTACCATAGCCCACTGTCGAGGACGTTTTACCTTGGCAGACCGGACCAGAAGTTCGTTGACGCAGAAAAGGCAGTGCTTGAGGGAATGGCGGCCGGCCTTGAGAAGGCAGTTTCTGGTAACCTTTGCGAGGATGTTGCGCACGCCTATTACAGCGCCATCGAGCGCCACGGACTGAAGAAACCAAGCCGCTGCGGTTACTCGATCGGTCTTGCGTATCCGCCGGATTGGGGCGAGCACTCCGCCAGCTTCCGTTCTGGCGATCGCACCGAGTTGCGTGCCGGCATGACGTTCCACTTCATGTCCGGCCTCTGGTTCGGCGACTGGGGAATAGAGATTACAGAAAGCATTCTGATCACCGACGGTCAGCCCGAATGCCTGGCGAGCTCACCGCGCGAATTGATTGTGATCGCATGATGAGCGCGGCGAACCTATCCGATTTTGACAACAACCTCTTTGGCCTTGATTTGCCGCCGGGGAGCGAGGAGGAGATCCTTGCTCTTCGCCACTATATGCATGCAAATCCGGAGCTCTCGAATGAAGAGCACAAAACTCAGGCAAAGATTGCCGAGTTTTTGGTTGGGGCAGGGCTGCGAGATCCTCAGATTTTTCACAAGACGGGTCTGTTCGTCGACATCGTCGGCGAGGGCAACGGTATTCCAGTGAATATTGTCGTGCGCGGTGACATCGATGCACTGCCAATCGATGAGGCGCGTCCGGATCTTCCATACAGGTCCCTTATCCCCGGCAAGATGCATGCGTGCGGTCATGACGCACATGCATCTGCAGCACTCGGGGTTGTGCTGGCGGCGCTCGCTCATCGTCAGCACTTCGCCGGCAAGGTTCGTGTTGTATTTCAGCCCGCCGAAGAGGCCGAGCCGGTTGGCGGCCGGTCGGTGGCCGAACTGGGGCTTCTCGACGGTTTTATTTGCGCTGTCGGTATGCACGTGAACCCGGAGATCGACTCTGGGGCTTTCTCGATCCTGACAGGACCGGTGACGAAGTCTTCCGATGAATTCAAGGTCATCTTCATCGGGAAGATGTGCCATGCCGCCTGGCCCGAGCTGGGTGTCGACGCAATTGCAATAGCGTCTACTTTTGTCACCGAAGTCCAGAAGCTGATATCGCGTGAGAGCCACGCCGACGAAGCTCCTGTGATTTCCATTGGGCGCTTCCACGGGGGCGAGGCAACCAACATCGTTTGCGATCGCGTCGTTCTCGACGGCACCTTGCGCACCCGATCGCCAGAAGCCCGTCAAAGGCTTCGAGCGCGCCTTGAGGAACTTTCCCGGCAAATCGCCGCGATGCATCGTGGACGAGCCGAGTTCAGTTTGGTGGCTGGGGAGCCGGCCGTCGTAAACGACCCGGCCATTAGCCAAATAGCCCGAGAAGCGATTTCCGAGGTCTTTGGGAGCGATTCGCTCGTTCCGACAAGACCTTTGGCGGGAGCTGACGACTTCGGATTCTATGCGGAGAAACTCCCATCAGTCTACTTCTGGTTCGGATGCCGCGATGAAGCGCTCGGCAACAGGACTCACGTCCACACCGCAGAGTTTGGGGTCTCCGATGCAGACGTGCTTCGTGCGGCGCGTGCCGCATGGGCGATTGTCAGGACGATTCAACGTTCGGCAAATGAGGAGAAGTTGTCATGAATTCTCCAGCCATCAAACACGTCAAAGCGGAACTCGATGGTGGAATGTCCGAGCAAATCGTCATCGGCTTGATTGCACTTTCGACAGATGTTGTCACGGAATACGAATTACGGAAAATGTTGCCGCCGGATGGCGTTAGTGTCTCGGCAACCCGGATCAAAACACACAATCCGATTACGATTGAGAATTTGCGCGGACATGCACACGAGATTGCAAACGCGGCCGAGCTATTCGTCCCTCGCGAGTCGGTGGACGTTTTCGCCTATGGATGCACATCCGGATCTGCCCTGATTTCCCAAGAGACACTCGAGGCGGAGCTTCATCGCACTGTGCCCGGCGCAAAGCTCACTTCTCCGATGACGGGCGCGTACAAGGCTTTCAGCCAACTCGGAGTACAGCGCATTTCGATGCTGACCCCCTATCCCGACGAAGTGACTCAAGCAATGGTGGCTTGTTTGTGTGAGGCCGGGATCTCCGTTGTCTCCTGCGCATCGTTTCATATCGAGAACGACTATGAGATCATAAACGTCACTCCGGAAAGTATCATAGCAGCAGGCGAAGCCATCAACTCGGCGGACGTCGAGGCGCTGTTCATTCCCTGCACCGGTCTCCGTACTTCGACAATCATTGATCCGCTTGAGGCCCGCATTGGAAAGCCGGTCATCACGGCGCACCAGGCTATGCTGTGGGACGCTCTCCGACTTACTGGCTACAAGCGGCCTCTTCCGGGCCGTGGGAAGTTGTTTACTCTATGAGGGCGTCCGCGAAAATGCGCGCAATGATGTTGGTCGCTGGCGAAATGCGCTCCAGTTATCGTCCCGGCGGGTTGGAACATTCTTTATGCATTGTAGGGGAAGCCTCGATGAATGAGTCCGTCGTTACCCCCGGCTCCAATAGCAGTATCGGGCGTGCGGTAGCCTCCGCGTTTACTCGAGCAGGCAAGTAGGATTGCGTCAATGATCGCACTTGATCGAATCGATGGGAGGATTCTTCAGATCGTTCAGAAGAACAATCGTCTAACCTCTGAAGAAATGGCCACTCGGGTCAATCTATCGCCGTCGGCGTGTCAGCGGCGTCTTAAACGCCTACGCTCCGATGGCGTTATCGAGGCTGATGTGTCGGTAATATCTCCCAAAGCACTAGGACGCCCTGTCACGATGATAGTACTCGTTTCTCTAGAGCGAGAACGTGCCGATATCGTTGATCGTTTTAAGACCGCGATCCGCAATACCCGTGAAGTAATGTTGGGGTTCTACGTGACAGGAGACGCCGACTTTATGTTAATTGTGACCTCGAAAAGTATGGAAGACTACGAGCAATTTACACGTCGGTTCTTCTATGAGAATCCGGACATCAAAGGGTTTAAGACCATGGTCGCCATGGATCGCGTGAAGGCGGGCTATGAGTTTCCAATCGATCTAGATGATCCCGTTTTCGGAGGAGCCGGCTCCTGACATATTTCTCCAACCCGTCTACCCCGAAAGCTGCAGCCTGCCAGATGACCATCCGGCGCGACCATTGCCGAAACTGTCCACCTCGATGACGCGTGTGAATTGCAATGCCGCCAACGGAGAAGCTAGGATGAGCCCTCCGTAATTCCGTGAGTTGCCCGTTGGTAACCGACGAAGGGACTCCGTATTCCTGCAACATGTGGTGCAACAACGCAGATATGCGCTCCACCTGCCCTGTTGAACGCGGAAAACCCCCAAGTCTTTGCCCCTACGATAGTTCAAACAATCATTGTTTGTCAGGGGCCATTCATGACCATAAACATCAAGGACATCGCCGAAAAGGACCGCAATAACGTCCTGCATCCTTTCACGCAGTTGAAGGACTTCGCGACCGGCAAGCTCGGGGAGCCGACGATCGTCGAGACGGGGAAGGGCATCCGCATCCAGGATGCGCATGGCAACCAGCTGATCGACGGCTTTGCTGGCCTCTATTGTGTGAATGTCGGTTATGGTCGCACCGAAGTGGCCGAAGCGATCTCACGTCAGGCCTATCGTTTGGCCTATTACCACTCCTATGCGGCGCACACGACCGATGAACTCGCGATCCTGTCGGATCGTCTCGTGACGATGGCGCCGGGCAAGATGAGCAAGGTATTCTACGGCATGTCCGGCTCGGACGCCAACGAGACCCAGGCCAAACTCGTCTGGTACTATAACAACCTGCGTGGCAAGCCGACAAAGAAGAAGATCATCTCGCGTGAGCGCGGCTACCATGGCTGCAGCGTCGTTTCCGGCTCGATGACCGGCATGAGTTTCTACCACGACCACATGGATCTGCCGCTGCCGCAGGTGGTCCATGCCGGCGTTCCGCATCACTACTGGGGTGCAAACCCCGGGGAGACGGAACGGGAATTCTCTGCCCGTCGCGCCGCGGAACTCGACCAAATGATCGAGAAGCTTGGTCCGGACAATGTCGGCGCCTTCATCGCCGAGCCGGTACTTGGCACGGGCGGCATTACACCGCCGCCGGAAGGCTATTGGGAAGCGATCCAGTCGGTGTTGAAGAAGCACGACGTGCTCTTGATCGCTGACGAAGTGATCACCGGCTTCGGCCGCACCGGCTCGATGTTCGGCTCGCAGCATTACGGCATCGAGCCCGACTTGATCACCGTCGCCAAGGGCCTGACCTCGGCCTATTTCCCCCTCTCGGCCTCGATTGTCGGCGAGAAGGTCTATCAAGTGCTGGAAGACGGCGCGGACAAGGTCGGCGCCTTCTCGCATGGCTATACCTATTCCGGCCATCCGATCGGTGCGGCGGCAGCCAATGCCGTGCTTGACATAGTCGAGAAGGAAGACCTGCCGGGCAACGCCCGCGAGGTCGGTGCCTATTTCCAGGCACAGCTCAAGGAAAAGTTCGCCCAGCTTCCGATCGTCGGGGAAGTGCGCGGCGTAGGCCTGATGGGTGCCGTCGAGTTCGTCGGCGACCGCGATAACAAGAAGCGCTTCGATCCGTCGCTGAAGGTCGGTGCGCGCATCTCGAAGGCCGCCCGTGACCGTGGCCTCATTGCCCGCGCCATGCCGCATGGCGACATCCTCGGCTTCGCCCCGCCGCTGGTCACCACAAGGGAAGAAGTCGACGAGATCGTCTCGATCGCCGAGAAGGCCGTCCGCTCCGTCATGGACGAACTGGTTCGCGACGGCCAGAGGGTCTGATCGACATTTGGGACCTTGGCGGCTGGTGATGCCGGTCGCCGAAGGCGTGTCATGCATCGCTGTATCGAATACCGGAACAAGGCAGAGGATGACCTCTGCCCCGCCAACAAGCCCGACCTTCAAGAAGCCTTTATCAAGATCAGGGAACCTGGCCATATGACTGCCGCCAAACTGCATATCAAGACCAGCCTGGCGCCGATCGCTGTTCACAGCCCATATGATGGCGCGCTAATTGGATCGGTCGAAGCGACCGATCCTTCAGAGATCGGTCAACTGCTCGAGACCGCGCGCTGCGGCGCTGAGATCTCCCGCAATCTGCCGAGGCACAAACGAGCGAGCATCCTGGAGGGTGCAGCCCAGCTTATCGAAAGCCGTCGCGACGCTTTTGCCGAGACCATTGTTCGCGAGGCCGGCAAGACCATCGTTCAGGCGCGTAAGGAAGTGCAACGCTGCATCAACACGCTGAAGCTCTCCGCCGAGGAAGCGAAACGCAATGCCGGCGAGATCGTACCCTTCGATGCCTATACCGGATCGGAGCAGCGCCAGGGGTGGTTCACCCGCGAGCCGCTCGGAATCATCGCCGCCATCACACCCTACAACGATCCGCTGAACCTTGTCGCTCACAAGCTCGGTCCGGCACTCGCCGGCGGCAATTCGGTGCTCCTCAAGCCGTCGAACCTGACACCCTTCTCGGCGATCAAGCTGGTCGAAGCGCTGCGTGAAGCGGGGCTGCCCCAGGAGGTCATTACGGTTGCGCACGGTGACAGAGACTTGGTGACCGCTATGATCTCTGCGCGCGAGGTGCGCATGGTCTCCTTTACCGGCGGCTTTGCCACCGGCGAGGCGATCAGCCGTGCGGCCGGCTTGAAGAAGCTCGCCATGGAACTCGGCGGCAATGCCCCAGTGATCGTCATGAGCGACTGCAACTTCGATAAGGCGGTCGAGGGTTGTGTCTCCGGTGCCTTCTGGGCGGCGGGCCAGAATTGTATCGGCGCGCAACGCATCCTGATCCAAGGCGAGCTATACGACCGTTTCCGCGATGCCTTCGTTGCGGCGACAAAGAAGCTCAAAGCTGGCGATCCGATGAACGAGGCCACAGACGTCGGTCCGATGATCTCTAATCAAGTCGCGGAACGCACGGAAGCCGCCGTCATCGAAGCCATCCGTGCAGGCTCAAGGCTGCTCTGTGGAAACTATCGTGACCGATCAATGTATTACCCGACCGTTCTCGAAGGCACGCCTCTGACCTGCCGTCTGTGGCATGAGGAAGTGTTCGCTCCCGTGGTCATGCTCGCGCCCTTCGACACGCTCAATGAGGCAATCGAGATGGCCAACGATCCGGACTACAGCCTGCATGCTGGGATTTTCACGAATGATCTCAATGTCGCACTCGATGTGGCGAACAGGATCGAGGCGGGCGGAGTGATGATCAACGACTCCTCCGACTACCGCTTCGATGCAATGCCCTTCGGCGGCTTCAAATACGGTAGCATGGGCCGCGAAGGCGTGCGCTTTGCCTATGAAGATATGACCCAGCCGAAGGTCGTCTGCATCAACCGAGGGTGAGGCTAATCCGATCAACTGACTTGGCAGAAAACATAGATGCGAGAAGGCGAAATCCAGTGCGCCGCATAATTTGAGAGGAGATTATGGATAAAACTTACGAGGACTCGCGAGCAGCTCTCGACGGCCTGCTGTTCGACGGTATGTTCATCGCGGCCGGTGGCTTTGGCCTCTGCGGTATTCCGGAACTGTTGATCGACGGCATCCGCGAGGCGGGCACGAAGGACTTGACGTTTGCTTCGAACAATTGCGGCGTCGACGACTTCGGCCTCGGCGTGCTGTTGAAGACCAGGCAGATCAGGAAGATGATCTCGTCCTATGTCGGCGAGAACGCAGAGTTCATGCGGCAGTATCTCAGCGACGAACTGGAGCTCGAGTTCAATCCGCAAGGGACACTCGCCGAGCGCATGCGTGCCGGCGGGGCGGGTATCGCCGGCTTCTATACCAAGACCGGCGTCGGCACGGTGGTGGCCGAGGGCAAGGAGCACAAGACTTTCAACGGGGAGAGCTATGTGCTCGAGACCGGCATCGTCGCGGACCTCTCGATCGTCAAGGCCTGGAAGGCAGATACAACAGGCAATCTCGTCTTCCGTAAGACCGCCCGCAACTTTAACCCGCCGGCCGCCACATGCGGAAAGATCTGCGTCGCCGAAATCGAGGAGATCGTCCCCGCAGGCAGCCTCGATCCCGACCAGATCCATCTGCCGGGGATTTACGTGCACCGCCTGATCCAGGGTGAGCACGAGAAACGCATTGAACAGCGCACGACGCGCGCGGCGGCTTGAGGGCAGGGGGAAGACGTATGGCCTGGGACAGGAATCAGATGGCGGCACGGGCTGCCCGCGAACTTCAAGACGGGACCTATGTCAACCTCGGCATCGGCATTCCGACGCTGGTTGCCAATTATATTCCCGACGGTGTCCATGTGACCCTGCAGTCGGAGAATGGCCTGCTCGGTATCGGTCCCTTCCCGACCGAAGACAAGATTGACGCTGACCTGATCAATGCCGGCAAGCAGACGGTGACGGCACTGCCGCATTCGGCCTTCTTCGACTCGGCGCAAAGCTTCGCGATGATCCGCGGCGGCAAAATTGCCATGGCTATTCTCGGCGCCATGGAAGTCGCCGAAAACGGTGACCTCGCCAACTGGATGGTCCCCGGCAAGCTCGTGAAAGGCATGGGCGGCGCGATGGACCTGGTTGCCGGCGTCAAGCGCATCGTCGTCGTCATGGACCATACCAACAAGGCGGGCGAATCCAAGGTGTTGAATGCCTGCACCCTCCCGCTCACCGGCAAAGGCGTGGTGGACCGCATCATCACTAATCTTGGCGTGCTCGACGTCGTCGAGGGTGGGCTGAAACTGGTGGAACTCGCCGATGGCGTGACGGACAGTGAACTGCGCGCCGCCACAGACGCCACGATCGTCAACTGATCCGAAGCGGCGCGCTATTCGCACGCAACGCCGATCATCCCATCTACTCAGTTGAACAGACAACCGATTACCCAATGAGCGTTCGGTGGTAGCACCGGATCTCAATTACTTGGAGGAAGTAAAGTGCTTGCAAGATCAAGGTCGTCGATGCAGATCGGCAAAGGTCAGTCTCGAAGCCGCGCTCGCCAATCTGAGAGAGGTGAGTGATGCAGGTTGGCTCCGCAGGCTTCCTCGACAGCGTCGATCAGAACTTTCGTCATGCCATGTCGTTTCTTGATCTGCCGGAGGGACTGGCAGAGCGGATCATCCAGTGCAACTCGACATACACGGTTCGCTTCGGCGTGCGCCTGCGCGGTCGCATGTACAGCTTCATTGGCTGGCGGTCTGTGCACAGCGAGCATTGTGAACCGGTCAAGGGCGGCATTCGCTACGCGTCAAATGCGGACGCAGAAGAAGTCGAGGCGCTTGCGGCACTGATGACGCTCAAATGCTCGCTCGTCGATGTGCCGTTCGGTGGCTCCAAGGGCGCGCTGAAGATCGATCCACGCGAATGGACGCCGCAGGAACTCGAGCGTATCACCCGCCGCTTTACCCAGGAACTCAACAAGCGCGGCCTGATCGGGCCAGGCGTCAACGTTCCCGCTCCAGACATCGGAACGGGTGAGCGCGAAATGGCCTGGATGGTCGACGAGTTCCGCCGCGCCAATCCGACAGACGTCGTCAATGCGCGCGCCTGCGTCACAGGCAAGCCCTTGTCGAAGGGCGGTATCGCCGGGCGGACGGAGGCTACGGGCCGGGGCGTGCAGTTCGCCATCCAGAGCTATCTTCGCGATACCCGCACGCGAGGTCTTAACGACCGGCGCGATCTGAAGGGGGCATCGGTCGTCGTACAAGGCTTCGGCAATGTCGGCTATCACGCGGCCAAGTTCTTGTCGGAAGAGGATGGCGCACGCGTCATCGCTGTTGCTGAACGTGATGGTTACGTCGCCAATCCCGAAGGCCTTTCCATCGGGGCGCTTAAACAGCATCAGATCAAAACCGGCAGCATACTCGGCTTCGACAGCGCCAAGTCCTTTGCCGGCGATATGACGGGCATTGAACTGCCCTGTGACGTTCTCGTTCCTGCCGCGATGGAAAATGCCATTCACGCGGAGAACGCCGAGCGCATTAAGGCGCAGCTAATCGTCGAAGCCGCCAACGGTCCCGTCACCTTCGAGGCGGACAAGATCTTGCGCTCGCGCGGCGTCACAATCCTTCCTGATCTCTATGTGAATGCCGGGGGTGTTGTCGTCAGCTATTTCGAGTGGGTGAAGAACCTGACACACATCCCGTTCGGGCTAATGGAGCGGCGGCGGCGAGAGCGGCGCAACCAGACGATCGCCACGGCGCTGGAACGGATGACCGGCAAAGACTTTCCAGCCGACATGCGCGACGAATTCCTCGAAGGCGGCGCCGAGATCGACCTCGTGCGCTCCGGTCTTGAAGACGTCATGCGCAGCACTTGGGCCCGCATCGGCGATCTTCTCGAGGCGCAGCCCGAACTTGGTGACTATCGCACCGCCGCCTATGTCGCCTCAATCCGGCAGATAGCCGATGCATATGAGGCGATAGGGATTTGACACCAATGAGGGAGAAAGAAGATGTGTAAACGAAAATTTCGATCTACCGTTTCCGTTTTCCGACCGCTGTGTTCCATAAGCTATCTTATGTGACATGTTATAACATTATCATGGTATAGTGCCAAAATGCGGTCGGTTAAGGCCGGTATCCTGCATCGGCCAGCCGCATAACGCCGAAATTCGCCTTCCGGTAGTGGATAGTCTGCTGCATCGCAGCGACGCGTTGGGAGATTGAGAAAGACAACAATATGCAGCCTGACGATCCGCATCCGGCCGTTTCGACGACCCTGGCTCCCCTCAGGAACCGGGCGTTTCGTGCGATCTGGACGGCGACGCAGATCTCCAGCCTCGGATGGCTCATCCAGACGACGGCAATCAGCTGGCTGATGGCGACGATCTCGGCCTCCGATCTGATGGTCGCGCTGGTTCAGGCCTCGTCGACGCTGCCGGCCTTCTTCCTGTCCATCCTCGCCGGCGCCATCGCCGACAGTTTCAGCCGGCGGGGCGTGATGCTCGCCGGTCACTTCCTGATCGCTCTGGCTTCGCTAACGCTGGCGGTCACCGTTGCACTGGGCCTTGTCAGTCCGTGGCTGATCCTCGGATTGGGCTTCCTGGCCGGATGCGGCTTTGCCCTGAACGATCCGGCCTGGCATGCCTCCGTCGGCGACATCCTGGAAAAGCGCGATATTCCGGCGGCGGTCACCTTGATGTCCGTCGGCTACAACATCGTTCGAAGCACAGGCCCTGCCATCGGCGGCGCAATCTTGGCCTTCTACGGTCCCCTTGCCGCTTTCGTCCTGGCAGCGCTGAGCGATCTGGTGCCACTTGCCGCCATCTCCCGCTCGAAATGGCACGTACGCTCGTCGTCGCTGCCGCGTGAGCGCGTTGCAACTGCCGTCCATGATGGATTGCGCTTCACCGCGATGTCTTCGGAAATCCGGGCGGCCATCGTGCGTGGGACCTTGTTCGGCGTGGCGAGCATTTGCACCCTCGCGCTGCTGCCGCTGATCGTCCGGGATCATCTGGCGGGCGGGCCGATCGTCTATGGCGCGTTGCTGGCTGCTTTCGGCATCGGTGCCTTTACCGCCGGTCTCAGCAGCAGTTTCCTCCGACGGGTCGTGCCGCAGGACCGGCTGATCGCACTTGCGTCGATCGCCTGTGCCGCATGCTGCTTTCTGCTTCCCCTCACGACGTCGATCCCGGTTGCGGCCCTTGCGCTGGCCATCGGCGGCGCGGGCTGGCTTTTGACCTGGACCGGTGTCGACGTTGCGATCCAGCTGTCGAGCCCGCGATGGGTCGTCGGCCGGACGCTCTCGATCTACTACGCCCTCTCCTATGGCGGCATGGCCGCAGGTAGTTGGATCTGGGGCTACGTCGCGCAGACCTATTCCCTGACCGTCGCATTCGAGGGGGCGGCCGCGGTTCTGCTGCTGGTGGCCGCCGCTGCCTTCGTGCTGCCGATAGAGTTGTGGGACGAAGCCGAGCAAGAGGCCTCGGACTTCGAACCGCCGTCGCTCGCGCTCGACTTGCAGCCGAGAAGCGGGCCTATCGTCGTCAAGATCGACTACGTCATCGCCGAACAGGATCACGAGGCGTTTATCGCGTGCATGCGCAAGCGCCGGCGCATCCAGAGCCAGGCGGGTGCAAGGAACTGGACGCTCCAACGCAACCTTCTGACTCCCACCCTTTGGACGGAGACGTTCCGGACGCCGACATGGACGGACTATCTTCGTCTGAACCATCGGCTCTCGGCGGCCGATCAGGAGCTCAGCAAGCGACTTGCCGCGTTTCATGATGGGCCTGGCGCTCCTCAGATCGTGCTGGCCATCGAGCGCACGACAACCCAGGCACGCTCACGAAGCCAGCCGATAACGCGCGTCTCGCGTCCCTGAGGAGCGCTGGAGATGAGACTGAGGATCGAACATCAGCAATGCTTGCGCCATGTGTGCAACAGCGCCGTCGCCCTACCGTCGACGACCGACCTGCATCGTCGTCTAATTGAACGAGCTCCTGACCTGCGTATGGCATCAACCCCAGCCGCGCAGGGCTACTCGGCTGCCGCTGCACCTGTTGCAACGGCAGCCGCTTTTCCTCTGGTTTGCGATGGAGTGCGTGCCACCGCCCGGTCATCTGCGCGAAACCCTGCTGGGCTTCGCCAGGACATAAGCCCCCGCGGCGGTGATGGTTGGAAGCGAATGCGCGGTACCAAGGGTCGTCGCCGGTTACCGCGTCGGATTCCGGGATCGTGTGCCTCGAGCAGATTATTTTTTCCCCGACCCTCCCAGGGCGCCGTGGCTGTCGTCGAACGTGTTCCGGCGGCAGCCACGTCTTTTGGTTCTGCGGACAGGCTCGGGCGCGCGAACACGAACAGCTCTGGCGAACGGGTGATGGATGCCCGCGCCGTTGCAGCTGCAGGGGTATTTCCCATCGTTCTGGAAAAGATCCCCGAGCCGCTCGCCCGAGAGATCACGTCCGAGCTTTCCATACCGACGATCGGGATCAGCGCCTCAGTTGCCTGCGATGGCCAGATCCTGGTCGTTGACGACATGCTGGGGCTGTTTTCCTCATTCCGCCCGACATTCGTCAAGCGCTACGCCGAGTTCGCCGCAACCGCGGACATCGCGATCGAGACCTACGCCCAGGACGTCATCGAGCGACGGTTTCCGGCGACAGAGCACGAGTTTGGTGATTCTCCCAAAGCCGCACAACAGGAGCCGCAGCGATGACGATGCCGATTGTACGAACCGTCGAGGAATTGCGCGAGACCGTGAGGCACTGGCGCCGCGATGGCAGCCGCATCGCGATCGTCCCGACGATGGGCGCTTTGCACGAAGGTCATTTGGGCCTGGTTCGAGCGGCCCTTGACCAGGCCTGGTGGGTCATCGTCACCGTTTTTGTCAATCCCAAGCAATTCAACAGCACCGAAGATCTCGCCGCATATCCTCGCTCCGAGGAAGCGGACGCTGCCAGGCTGGCTGCGCTTGGTGTCGATATGCTCTATGTCCCGGCTTTAGAGGAAATGTATCCGGACGGTTTTGCCACGACGGTGTCCGTCAGCGGGATATCGGAGGGACTCTGCGGCGCCCACCGTCCCGGACATTTCGACGGTGTGGCCACCGTCGTCACCAAGCTCTTCCTGCAGTCCGGCGCGGATGTCGCCTATTTAGGGGCGAAGGATTTCCAGCAGTTGCAGGTGGTGCGTCGGCTGGTGCGTGATCTCGACATCCCGATCGAGATCGTCGCCCACCCGACGGTTCGCGAAATCCACGGCCTGGCAATGTCATCGCGCAATGCCCTTCTGTCACCGGAGGAGCACAAAATTGCGCCGTATCTCGCCCATGTTCTTTTCGACACTGCCGCGCGTTTGAAGGGATGCAGCTCATCGCAGGATCTGATCGAGACCGCAAAGCACGAGCTTGTCGCTGCAGGCTTCTCGAAGGTCGAATATCTCGAACTGCGCGCGGAAGAGGATCTGCTCCTGCTCGACCGACCTGACCGGCCGGCCCGCCTGCTTGCCGCAGCCTGGCTCGGCGAGACGCGCCTGATCGACAATGTCGCGGTTCCAGTCTCACCGGCGGATATGAATGCCCCATCGAAATTGCTGCATGAATCGGATCATCGTCGCCATCACGCGTTTCTGGGAACAAGGGCCTGGACCCCATGATGGCGACACTGGCAACACCGACCCGAGAGACCGGGAGCGCCTCGTTAACGACGCGCAGACGTTCGCTAGATCCCAGGCATGCTTCAACCCCAACGGCGTCCGTTTGCCTGGCGTGGCAGGGTCACTCGGGTACCGTTAAGCCCGCTTCAGCGGTAGCCGCTTTTTTCTTTTCCCCTTTGCAGCGTTTCACGACAGCGTTTCCTCCGCCCAACCTCCCAAGGTGGCCGGGCTGTCGTCGGGTATGTCCCGACGGCAGCCATCTCTTTCCCAGCCGGGTTTGGCACGCGTTACTTCAAACGACGGAGGCGTGACGTGAAGGCAGCAACGGTCTTGACAGCCTCACCGCCCGGCGCACGGATTTGCGCCGTCTCGCTCGATGGCTCCTTGAGGGTTCAGGACGATGCCCACCTCAAGCGAGAGCAGGCGATCGCGATGTTCGATCTTTTGAACGAGAATACCTTCGCACCAGTCGGCCACGACGGCGGCCCCTATCGCCTTGAGCTTGCATTGGTCGATCGCCGCCTGGTGATGACCATTTCGCTGGACAGAGGCGAACATGTCGTCAGCCATCATCTGTCGCTGACACCGTTTCGCCGGTTGCTCAAGGACTACACGCTCGTATGCGATAGCTTCTATGACGCCGTCGGCAGCCTAACGCCCGAGAAAATCGAGGCCATCGATATGGGGCGCCGCGGCATTCACAACGAAGCAGCCGAACTGTTGCAGGCCCGTCTCTTGTCGAAGGTCACCATCGACATCGACACCGCGCGCCGACTGTTCACTTTGATCCACGTGCTGCTCATGCGGAGCCGGGAGCATGGCGGACAAATCCGGAGGCTGGCATGACGATCGGCAATTCCCTCTGCCCGCGGCCCTGCCATGTGGTGACGGTCTCATAACTTGAACGCGTGGAAGCAGAGCGACTAAGGCAATGAACGCGGCGACTAAAGAAGACAAGTCCGGGCTACTGGCACCACAGAAGAACCCAACGTTCCGGTCGATCTTCCTCGCCTGCCAGCTGTCGAGCCTCGGCCGGCTGATGCAGACGGTGGCGCTCAGGTGGCTGATGGTCACAATCGCCACATTGGACGTAATGGTGGCGCTTGAGCGCATGGTCGGCATTGGGCGTCAAGATGCAGCTGGCAAGTCCACGCTGGGCGATGGGCCGCACGTGCCGCGTTTCTCAGAAATAGCCCCATGGCATCCTATCAATCCACATGCTTCTCGTGCCGAGACGAAAGGGCCTTGACATGCTCTCGCCGCTTCAAAAATCATGCCTACGCTGGCTGTCCAAAGGTCGGAGCCTGAAGGACATCGCTCGGCTTGAGGCAAGAAGCGTCAGCGAGATAGAGGATTGCCTCGCGAGCGCGATGGTCTCGCTGGAAGCTGTGACGATTGAGGATGCGCTGCGTAAGGCCGGCATTTCGGCCCCTGATCAATAGACGTGCGAGCAGCTGAGGATATGCTTTTGGGGGCTTTCCAAATGTCGAACAATTCGACTGAACGCCCTCGCCATTAGACCCGTAAATGACCGTCGTAGGGAGAAGATATGGTTTTCCGCCTGAAGGAGCGCCTCGGCAAGAGGTTTGAGGAAGAGGTGCAGTTCTTCAAGGGCTGGCAGAAGGACAGGAAAGGCGTCGGCGCCGTCATCCCAACGTCAGTCCATACCGCGCGGCGGATGGCGAGTGTCGTCAACCCAGGGTCCGGATTGCCGGTATTGGAACTCGGCGCCGGTACCGGGGTGATCACAAAGGCGATACTGGCGCGCGGCATCGAGCCGCGGCAGCTGGTCTCTGTCGAATATTCGAGCAGTTTCTATGGCGGCCTGACGCAACGCTTTCCAGGCGTGGACTTCCGGTTGGGCGATGCATTTCAGCTCGATGAGGTGCTGGGCGATCGCCGGGGTGAACAGTTCGACTGTGTCATCAGCGCCGTGCCGATGCTGAACTTTCCGATGGAAAAACGCGTTGCCCTGCTCGAGGATCTCCTTGTCCGAGTTCCGGTCGGCCGGCCGGTCATCCAGATCACCTACGGGCCGCTTTCGCCGGTGACCAGGATGCCGGACCGCTATGTGGTTTCGCATTATGACTTCGTCGTCCGCAACATCCCGCCAGCACAGCTCTGGACTTATCGGCGGGCCATCTGAGCCCATGTATCGATGTGGCATTCCGTATCCAGTGCCTGTTGGTGTGCAACCACCTGGCGCCCTCGCCCGTTGCTGAAGCAGAAAGGAAGTAGCGATTTGGAAAAGTATGTCGGCGCCAAACTCCATGGGATCCGGGTGACGGATGCCAAGCTGAACTACCAGGGCTCGATCACGATCGACGCGGATTTTTGCCGCGCCGTCGGGCTGAAGCCGCTCGAATATGTCGATATCTGGAACAAGATGTCCGGCGCCAGGATCAGCACCTACGTGCTCTATGGCGATGCGGGTTCCAGATGCTGTATCCTGAATGGCGCCGCGGCGCGCACCTGCCAGCAGGGAGACGAGATCATCATCGCGTCGAGCGTCTTCTGCGAGATCGACGAGATCATCAACCTCAGGCCGCGTGTCCTCGTGTTCGGTCCGCAAAACGAGATCCTCGACCGGATTACATATGAGGTGTTTCGCCGCCCCGATGGCTCACTCGACTTGGCGGTCAACAGCGAGGTCGTCGACAACGACTATGGATTTCCCGCCTCCCTGGCAACTGGCCAGTCTTCCGCGCCCGGCAATTAAGGCAACCGGGTCGCTCGTACAGACAGCGGGTCGATGACGCCGCGTCCGAGCATGCGGCATGCTCCCGTCAATGTCTGGCGTTGAACTCCTTGCCGCCAGAGGTGGTAGTGCTGATTGCCGAGTGATCCGCCCAAGGTTCAGGTCTCGCAACAAGCTCATCGAAGCAGCCCAATTCCCGCTCATGTGATGGCGTCCTGGCCCGGCTGCGGATCTTCCACGATCAACCCATAAAAGGTCCGCTAGCGAAGCTGCGGCCGCTTCGTCTTCGCCTTCGCGGTGATCGCGCCCGCTTCCGGGCCTTTTGAGGAGCCATCGAGCGGGAATTGGCCCGCTCCGAAGGAGCCTCTCAGATGTCCCAAGACCTTTCCCTCGCACACGCCTTCCAGCTTTCCCGCGACCTCATGGTCCCGGTCACAGTCTTTAAATCCGGTGACGAGTTCCTGGTGCTGCCTTCGGACGAGATCGACGCCGACGACGACCTCGAGGTTCTGCATGAGTTCTTTCCCTGGGCGGCCCATTGAGCCGCCCTCTGCCTGACGGTTGCCGCTTGCGAGCCGGCGGCCGCAAGGGAGGCTTTGCCGTGGGCGGAATGCCGGCTTGTTCAATCCGACAATTGCCCGCCCACGCCCTTGCAGCCTTTGCTCTTCGCTGGCGGGCCGGACAGTGGTGCCGCAAATGCGGAAAACAAAGAGCAGGAGGGCGGCCGCGGGAGCGGCCGGATTAAGATGAACAGAGAAGAGATAGAAGACATGCGGCAGCGGGTTGGTTGCCACGCGGTACTGGAGACCGCTGGCTTCGCGCTCGATCGAAAGGAGAGCACGCGCCGCGCGATGAAGTTTCGCCGCGGTGCCGAGATCATTATCGTGACGCATGAGGGCCGCGGCTGGTTCGATCCGCTCGGTGATGGCAAGGGTGATATATTTTCACTCGTTTCACATCTCGATGGAGTCGGCTTCAGCGAGGCGCTCGAACGGGTCACAGCACTTGTCGGCTTTCAACCGTCCCAACCCACCTGGCGAAAACCCGCCAAAGCCGATGCGCCGAGCGGTACGGTGGCCGAACGCTGGCGATTGCGCAGAATGGTCGCGCCTGGCTCGGGCGCGTGGCGCTACCTGCGCAAAGAACGCCTTTTGCCGGCCGCGATCGTCAGGAAGGCGATCGGGTATGGCGTGCTGCGCGAGGGCCCCTACGGCAGCATGTGGGCCGCGCATAGTGATAGCGCCGGCGCGGTGAGCGGATGGGAAGAACGTGGCTCCGGTTGGCGCGGCTTTGCAACCGGCGGCGCCAAGGTTCTGTTCCGCCTCGGTTCCGCCCCTGCCCCACGGCTCTGCGTGACCGAGGCGGCAATCGACGCAATGAGCCTTGCTGCGGTCGAAGGCATGCGGGAGCGCACGCTCTACCTCAGTACCGGCGGCGGCTGGTCGCCGGCTACAGAAGCTGCCCTGCGGGCCCTCGCTATCCAGCCGGAGGTCCAGCTTGTCGCAGCGACGGACGCCAATCCGCAGGGCGAGGCCTATGCTCAACGCCTTCGAAGCCTCGCGGAAGAGCTTGGCTGCACATGGCTGCGATTGCGGCCGCCGGCAGACGACTGGAACGACGTCCTCAAACTTCGACAAAGCGGGAAAGCAGGATGAAGAAAAAAGAAGGAGACGTGCCGCATGCCCGATCGGCGCATCAAGGGTGAAGCTTCGCCCGGCAAGCCGGCCCTTGACCCACCGATGCGCGATCGCGGCGGCCGGGGAGCTGTCATGAAGGCCTGAAGAGGATGGCGAGATCGTGAGGATCCCGCGGCACTTCGGTCGGACGACAGCACCGAAGGAGTTCAAGAATGCCCGGTTCCGCAAAAATCCGCAAAGTCTTTGAGGGTGTGGCGACGCGCCAGCAGATGTTCCGCATGTTTGATCGCCACGCGCAGCGCCCGAGCCGATGGGACGACGACGCCGCAGCTCTCTACGCCGGCGAATGGTTTCAGATCAGCGAGACAGATCACGACTACATGTTCGAGATCCTTCCGCCGCTCTGGATCCGTGGCGCGATGTTTGCCATGCGCGAATACCTGACCGGCTCCGTGACCTCAGTCTTCTTCGCGCTGAGGATCGACGGCCGAATTCGCTATTTCCACGGCTACTGCGATCTGTCGGACCGTGCGTCGACCGAGGAAATGCGCCGCGCCATCATGGAGCGCGAGGCGGGACCCGCGCGGGCGATGACGCGTGAGGAACGTCTGGATCATATCTGGAGCAGCACGGCAGACGCCTATCGCGGGTACGCCGGCAAGGACTGGCCGGACTCCTGCTGCGGCCGTCGCGTCGTTGTCCTCTATAGCGGCGCCGGCGAGGCTTTCTGGAAGCGCCTGGACAAGCTCTCCGACCACGAGATCGCCGCCGAGCTGCCCGTGCATCTGCGCCACCTGCCCTCGACCATCGCCGCCTGAGCCGGCTTCCGGCTTCGCGGCAATTCCAACCCTTCCCCTCTTTCCCGCGGGGTCGATCGTCCGCAACCGGACTGCGATCTACAGCAAAGGAATCTCTCCATGAGCAACGATGCTTTCACCCTCGACATGTTTGGCGGCACCACCTTGTCCGCAGGCTTCGGAATCGGCTTTACCGCTTCCGACAGCATGAAACCGGTCGCCAATGACGACGATCCGGAGCCGACCCCGCCGACCCCGCCGGCACCGTCCCCTGCCCTTCCCGCACCGTCAAAACGGCCATGCGTTCGAGATCAGCAAAAGCCCTCCAACTTCTATCTCGAAGGCGACCGTGGTCTCGCACATGGCTGGAAGGATCGCGCCCGGGACAATATCGCCGCGATCCGACTCGCCGGCGAAATCGAGGCGGACAACCGCCCGGCCACGCGCGACGAGCAGGAGCGATTGATCCGGTTCACAGGGTTCGGCGCCTCCGATCTCGCCAATAGCCTCTTCCGCCGCCCCGGCGAAACCGCGTTCCGCGAGGGCTGGAGCGACATTGCTGTGGATCTGGAAGACGCCGTCGGCGAGGCCGACCATGCCTCTCTTGCGCGCTGCACGCAGTATGCACATTTCACGCCGGAATTCATCGTCCGGTCGAGCTGGAGCGGCCTGCAACGCATGGGCTGGCGCGGTGGCCGCGTTCTGGAACCCGGCGTCGGCACGGGCCTGTTTCCGGCGTTGATGCCGGAGAGCTTGCGTGGCGCGTCGCATGTCACCGGCATCGAGCTCGATCCGGTGACCGCACGCATTGCCCGGCTGTTGCAGCCGTACGCGCGGATCGTCACCGGCGATTTCGGCCGCACCGACTTGCCCGCAAGCTTCGACTTGGCCGTCGGCAATCCGCCGTTTTCTGATCGTACCGTGCGTTCGGACCGCGCCTATCGCGCGCTCGGTCTTCGTCTGCACGACTATTTCATCGCCCGGTCGATCGACCTGCTGAAGCCCGGCGCCTTTGCGGCTTTCGTCACCAGTTCCGGCACGATGGACAAGGCGGACCCAACCGCCCGCGCGCATATCGCCGGATCCGCCGACCTGATCGCGGCGATACGCCTGCCCGAAGGCAGCTTCCGCCGCGACGCCGGCACGGACGTCGTGGTCGACATCCTGTTCTTCCGCAAGCGCAAGGTTGGAGAAGCCGAGGGTGACTTGTCATGGCTCGACCTTGAGGAAGTGCGGGGGGTAACCGAGGACGAGGGCGCGATCCGCGTGAATCGCTGGTTCGCGAGCCATCCCGACTTCGTGCTCGGCGACCACGCCCTGACTGCGGGGCCGTTCGGCGAGACCTATACCTGCCATCCCCGTGACGGTGTCGATCTTGAAACGGCCCTGAACGCAGCCATCTCCCGTCTTCCGGAAGACCGCTACGACGGCGAGCCGGCCGAAATCGACATCGATCTTGAGCATGAACTCAGCGAGACCGTCGATCTCTGCCCCCGATCCGAGCAGGTCCGCGAAGGCAGCTTCTTCATCGATGTCAGGCATGGTCTGATGCAAATGGTCGACGGCGAAGCCGCTGAGATCAAGCTGCGCAAGGGACGCAGCGCCGATGGATTTCCGGAAAAGCATGTCCGCATCATCCACAAGCTGATCCCGATCCGCGATGCGGTGCGCGACGTGCTGAAGGCCCAGGAGCTCGGTCGACCATGGAAGGAGGCGCAGGTGCGCCTGCGGATCGCCTGGTCGAGCTTCGTGCGCGATTTCGGGCCGATCAACCACACCAGGGTCTCGATCGCGGAAGACCCGGAAACCGGAGAGGTGCGCGAAGCCCATCGCCGCCCCAATCTCCAGCCGTTCCTTGATGACCCCGATTGCTGGCTCGTCGCCTCGATCGAGGACTACGATCTGGAAACCGACACCGCAAGGCCCGGCCCGATCTTTTCCGAGCGCGTCATCGCGCCGCCTGCGGCGCCGGTCATCACCTCCGCTGCCGATGCGCTCGCCGTGGTGCTCAACGAGCGTGGGTATGTCGATCTCGATCATATCGCCGAGTTCGTCCATCGCGACGTCGATGACGTGATCTCGGAACTCGGCCAAGCGATCTTCCAGAATCCGGCCGATGGCGCCTGGCAGACAGCGGACGCCTATCTCTCCGGTCATGTCCGCGACAAGCTGAAGGTGGCCGAGGCAGCGGCCGCGCTCGACCCCGCCTACGAGCGCAATGTCGGGGCGCTGACCGAAGTGCAGCCCACCGATCTCCGTCCCTCGGAAATCACCGCGCGTCTCGGCAGCCCGTGGATCCCCGCGTCCGACGTGGCAGCCTTCGTGCACGAGACGATGGGGGTCGAGATCCGCATCCATCACATGCCGGAGCTTGCATCATGGACGGTGGAAGCACGGCAGCTCGGCTATATGGCGGCCGGCACGTCGGAATGGGGCACCGATCGCCGCCACGCCGGCGAACTCATCGCCGACGCGCTGAACAGCCGTGTGCCGCAGATCTTCGACACGGTGAGGGACGGCGATAGTGAACGCCGGGTGCTCAATGTCATCGATACGGAAGCAGCGAAGGAGAAGCTCACGAAGATCAAGACCGCCTTCCAGAGCTGGGTCTGGTCCGATCCCGACCGCACCGACCGGTTGGCAAGAGGCTATAACGACCGCTTCAACAATATCGCCCCGCGCAAATTCGACGGCGGGCATCTGAAACTGCCGGGCGCATCCGGAGCCTTCGCCCTCTTCCCGCACCAGAAGCGCGGCATCTGGCGGATCATCGCCGCCGGTTCGACCTATCTCGCCCATGCCGTCGGCGCCGGCAAGACGATGAGTATAGCGGCCAGCGTCATGGAACAGCGCCGTCTCGGGCTGGTTGCCAAGGCGATGCTGGTCGTGCCCGGCCATTGCCTGGCGCAGGCCGCCCGCGAATTCCTGGCGCTTTATCCGAACGCTCGTATCCTGGTTGCCGACGATACCAATTTTTCGAAGGACAAGCGCCGGCGGTTGCTGTCGCGGGCGGCGACCGCGACCTGGGATGCGATCATCATCACGCACTCGGCCTTCGGCTTCATAGGCATTCCCTCCGCCTTCGAGCAGCAGATGATCCATGACGAGCTCGAGCTTTACGAAACCCTGCTTACCAAGGTGGAGAGCGACGATCGGGTCTCGCGCAAGCGTCTCGAACGGCTGAAGGAGGGCCTGCAGGAGCGGCTCGAGGCACTCTCGACCCGCAAGGACGATCTGTTGACGATTGCCGAAATCGGCGTCGACCAGATCATCGTCGACGAGGCGCAGGAGTTCAGAAAACTCTCATTTGCCACCAACATGTCGACGCTGAAGGGCGTTGATCCGAACGGCTCGCAGCGCGCCTGGGATCTCTATGTGAAGTCGCGCTTCATCGAGACGAAGAACCCCGGCCGCGCACTGGTGCTGGCCTCCGGCACGCCGATCACCAATACGCTCGGCGAGATGTTCACCGTGCAGAGGCTGATGGACCAGTCCGCGTTGATGGAACGGGGCCTGCACGAATTCGATGCCTGGGCCTCGACCTTCGGCGACACCACGACGGAGCTCGAACTGCAACCGTCGGGCAAATACAAGCCGGTCTCGCGCTTCGCAAGCTTCGTCAATGTGCCGGAACTGATTGCGATGTTCCGCTCATTCGCGGACGTGGTGATGCCGGAGGACCTGCGCCGCTACGTGAAGGTGCCCGACATCTCGACCGGCAAGCGCCAGATCGTCACTTCCAAGCCGACCGTGGCCTTCAAGTGCTTTCAGACGGTGCTAGACGCCCGCATCAAGGCGATTGAGGAACGCGACCGGCCGCCGAAGCCGGGCGACGACATCCTGCTCTCGGTGATCACCGATGGACGGCACGCGGCTATCGACCTGCGGCTGGTCGACGCCGACAATGACAATGAGCCTCAAAACAAGCTCAACAGCCTGATCGCCAATGCCTTGCGCATCTGGAAAGAGACGGCCGGGCGAACTTACGTCCGCGCGGACGGCATGTTGTTCGAGCTTCCTGGAGCGGCGCAGATGATCTTTTCCGATCTCGGCACGATCAGCGTGGAGAAGACCAGGGGTTTCTCCGCCTATCGCTGGATCAGGAGCGAGCTTGTCCGCCTAGGCGTGCCGGCTTCTGAAATCGCCTTCATGCAGGATTACAGGAAGGCGGAGGCCAAGCAGCGGCTGTTCGGCGACGTGCGCGCCGGCAAGGTGCGTTTCCTGATCGGCTCTTCCGATACGATGGGCACCGGGGTCAACGCGCAACTCAGGCTGAAGGCGCTGCATCACCTCGACGTGCCGTGGTTGCCGTCGCAGATTGAGCAGCGCGAGGGCCGGATCGTGCGCCAGGGCAACCAGCATGACGAGGTCGATATCTTCGCCTACGCCACCGAAGGCTCGCTCGACGCGACGATGTGGCAGAACAACGAGCGCAAGGCCCGCTTCATTGCCGCAGCGCTTTCCGGCGACACCTCGATCCGCCGGCTGGACGATTTGGGCGAGGGACAGGCCAACCAGTTCGCCATGGCCAAGGCGATTGCATCGGGCGATCAGCGGCTGATGCAGAAGGCAGGTCTGGAGGCCGATATCGCCCGCCTGGAACGTCTGCGCGCCGCTCATGCGGACGATCTCCACGCCGTGCGGCGGCAGATCCGCGACGCCGAGCGCGAGATCGAGACAGCGACGCGGCGGATCGGTGAGATCGGCAAGGACCTCGAGCGGCTGGTTCCGACCAGTGGAGATGTCTTCACCATGACCGTGACGGGCAAGCCGTATTCGGAGCGCAAGGATGCCGGCCGGGAGCTGATGAAGGAGATCCTCACCCTCGTGCAACTGCAGCAAGAAGGCGAGGTTCCTATCGCCGCCATCGGCGGCTTCGATCTCGTCTATCGTGGCGAAAGCTTCGGTCGGGGCGAGCACTACCACTATCAGACCCTGCTCCAGCGCACCGGCGCCGGCCACGAGATCGATCTGGCGGTAACCGTCACCCCCCTTGGCGCGGTTTCACGGCTCGAGCGCGTGCTCGACGCGTTCCGGCAAGAGCGGGAGCGCTATCGCCAACGCCTGAAAGAATTCGAGCGCCGATTGGCATCCTACCGATCGCGTCAGGATGGGGCGTTTGGTTTTGCGGAGGAACTGGCGGACAAGCACCGACAGCTGCGGGAAATCGAAGACGCGCTCGCCTCTGATGCGCGCGGCGATACCGCCCCGGTGGTGAAGGCCGCTTGAGAGAAAACCACGGCTCGCCATTCTTGAATGCGGTGCAGCATGTGCATAGCTGCATTGCACAATAACTGGTTTGCCTTTGATCAAAAAACGGGCAATGTGCCTGCAGCTGATGCACATGGCGGTTTTCCTCCCAGTGCCGCCGCGCCAGCTGTTCCCCTCTGGAGGTTTTAATTACCTTCACACTTCAAGGGCCGCGGTCTCCGCTGGCCCTCTTTTTTTGTCCTCTGCGTCACAGCGCATGCCCGGTCAGCTCAGCTGGCGGTGCGACATGCTCCGGCCGCTTGAGTCCGATAGCGCTTCCGGTTTGGCTATAATCCTCAAGAGCCGAGCAGCCAACCGCCACCGCGCTCGATATAGTCGTCTCGCGTCTTGATCCCGTCGGGAGGCGGGATTTCGAAAGCAGACAGCAGCTCATCGATATTGTGCGCGATCAGGTCGGCAAAGCGCTTCATGCCAAGGCGATCGAGCCGGGGCAGCTCTGCCGCGAGCCCTTTTGATAGTCTTCCCGTCAAGCTTTTTGTGAGGCGGGTTTGCGCGCCAGGTGATGTTATTCCCAGTGCATTCAAGAATGCCGCAAAATCGCCGAAGCCGAGATCATCCAGTTTTGTGGCATCGCCGATTGTGAAGGCAAAGAGATCGGTGAGATTGGGATCGAGCCTCGTCGGCAGCAGATCATAGCGCGGAGAAACGCGGATCCGGCCCCCCCTATCGTAGAGGAGCGCAAAGTTCTTGGCGTGACCATCGACATTGCCGGTCATGAGGTCGAACAGGACCGCTCCGATGAAGCGCTGTTTTTCGCTAGCGGGATCGACCGTCGCATCGAGGATCCTGTTTATGGCGTGGGCGTCAAAACGCCGGCCTTCCCGCCCATGACGCTCGTATTTCAGAGACGGCGGAAGGCCAAGCGCCTGGGCGAAATCTTCCTGATGGATCCTGACGATCTTGTTCTCGGCGTTCAGCCGCCTGTCGAAGCGCTCGATCACCAGGGCGTCTACCCCGTTGAAGTTGACGACATTTGCCTGCGCGGTCTCGAAGCCGAGCTCTCTCGAAAGCAGAAGCGTTTCGAATTCCAGCCTCGGGTCCTGCAGATGCTCCTGGTCCGGGACCTTGATGATGTGGGTAGTGGGAGCGCCCGAGCCAGGTAAGGGTTCGGCATAGCTTCCGTTGGGAAGGATCGTGACCGCGATCTTGCTTTGAACGCCGGCGAGCGGTGACGGATCTTCGGTGCCTTCCGGAAGGCGCTGACGCCTGTGCAGCGAGCCAATGATGGCGTTCAGCCGATCCCCATCGATTCTCCTGTAGTCGACGTCGTAGTTGCCAGGCACCTTGACGGGCGGGGCTCCGAGAGGCAGCACCGAGATCGCGCCTGCGCAATCCTTACCGAGATAGAAGAGAAGGCCTGCGACATCGCTGCGGGCCAGCCCCTCGCGATCCATGACGCGCTGCAGGACGCCGTCCCGCTCCTGAAGAAGGTTGTCGAAAAAGGGCCGGGCCCTGTTGTCGTCGAAAGCGTCGTCTCCGAGGGGAAAGGAGAGCGAAAGCGGGAAGGCATTGGGATCGTCGAGATAACTGGCCGCGTAGGCGAACGCCAATCCACCGTCTTCATCCCTCACGAGGTTGCCGATGGGATTGGCAAACCCGTCCAGCCTGACGTCGAGCGCGATCATATTCATGCGGCTATCGCGGCTCAGCGAATATCGAGATGCCGGCGGCTTGCGCGACTTTGAGAACCTTCTGAAACTCAAGCGTCGCCTTGCCGTTCTCAAGCTCGGATATGAAACGCCGGCCCACGCCCGCTAGATCGGCAAACTCCTGTTGCGAAAGCTTTTGCGCTTCCCGCGCTTTTTTGACGATATGGCCCAAGTCGGCGGACGAGACGATTTCCGTTGCATGATGCCGTCTGTCGTCGGCCTTCGCCTTCGTTCTTTCAGTCTCTTGTTCACCAGGCAAGGGAGCGAGAGGTTTGGGAAGCCCGAAATGCCGGGTGTCCACACCGAGGTCTGGGATCTCGACTGCTGGAAGCTTGAAGGCGGTCGCGGCCTTCAAAGCCTCCGTTGCCAGTTTGACCGATGGAATATCGACGCTTTTCAGCGTGTCCGTCAGAGTTTTGGACATGGCCGAGATGTCGCGAAGAGCTTTCGTTCCCGCATGAAGATCCGCCAGCTTCATCTGGTCGCGCAAAGCCTCGGACAGAGGCGATTGCGCCAGCAGCCTGGCAACGTCAGTCGCCTTCGTCACAGATGGAATTTTATCGCCTGGATCGCTCATGTCTGCTTCTGTACGGGAACATAGCTGAGCCGAAGCGTGATTGCAATAGGCGTTGCTCCCGAACGGGGGCGAAGCCAAAATGTCGTTACCGTACGGGAGCGCGTCGCGTTCAGTTGCTTACTAGTGGGGCCGTTGATCCCGAACGGGAACGAAGTAGGCATGAGCTGGGCTATTCGGGCCATGCTATTCAGGTCCAGTCGAGCCCGGCCGCGCCCCGCCTCCGCCACCAGGCCCGCCTCGTACATGAGCTCGTAGCGCTGCAGCGCAAGCTCCTCGTTCCAGGATGCGCCGCTAAGGCCGAAAGTAGACTCATCCGCTTGCGCCGGTGGTCACTTCGGGAGACATCGGATGAGATCCAGCCTTCAAATCCTTCGATGATCTCTTTCAGGTGTCCGGGTCTTCCCGCGCGGTGGTCTTCCCAGGGAAAATACTCGTACCAGCCATGCCAACCAGGTGCGCCCGCGCCGGGTGCGGCTTGCTCGCGCACCAGTCCGAGATAGCTGATCGAGATCGTCCGTCTGGCATTGTCACGCGGCGAACGGTCGCGGTCGGCAAAAGCGTAGAGCTGTTCGAGATAGCCAACGGGATGACCGGTCTGCTCACCCACCCATTCGCGAAGTCCCGATTGCAGGCTGCGGTGCTCCACTTCGAGCGGCCCGGAGGCAAGCGCCTCTCCCTTGCGCACGGTCATCACCCGCGGCGCCTCGCTCGTGACCGCAGTGAGCACGGCAATCAGTTCGGCATGGGCAAGCGCGTTCTTCAAAGGCAGGCGGTCCTTTCACGAGGTCTTTGGGCCCTGTTGCTGAGTAGCAGAGATTGGGAGGGGAGAAACAGAAATTCATGAAGGGAAGAAGGAAGGTCGCAAAGCGGTGTTCCCGCCGACGCGTAACCGCTCTACCGCCCCCTCCGCATCCCGGCCGCTCGCGCCGCGCAGGGCTGATAGCCCCGCTTGCGCGTCGCGGCAGGGACGCTCGCGCGCAGTTGCGCCGGAAAGCCCGCTTTCGCGGTCCGGGAAGTGTCTTCGCAATGAAGTGAAGACAGGAAGGAGCGGCAAGCGTGCCGCTCCGCACCGACCAGAGGAGCTTTCCCATGCAGATCCTGAAACTCGATCCCCGCGCGCTCAAGGACAATCCCGATGGCGCCCGCCGCTCGAAATCCTCCCCCCAGGCCGACGCGCTGTTGCTGGCGACGGTCAAGTCCGTCGGCATCATCCAGCCGCCCGTCGTCTCGCCCGAAATCGAGGGCGGCAACGGCTTCGTCATCCAGGCCGGCCACCGGCGGGTGCGCCAGGCGATCGCGGCCGGCCTCGAGGAGATCGAGGTTCTGGTCGCGGACGCCGCCAATGACAATGGCGCCATGCGCTCGATGATCGAGAATGTCGCTTTCGAACCGCTCAATCCCGTCGACCAGTGGCGGGGCATCGAACGTCTGGTGGCGCTCGGCTGGACCGAGGAGGCGATTGCCGTGGCGCTGGCGCTGCCGGTCCGCCAGATCAGGAAGCTCAGGCTGCTCGCCAATGTGCTGCCCGCCATGCTCGAGCAGATGGCCAGGGGCGACATGCCCAACGAACAGCAGTTGCGCACGATCGCGGCTGCCGCGCTCGATGAGCAAAAGGAAGTCTGGAAGGCCAACAAACCGAAGAAGGGCGACACCGCAGCCTGGTGGCAGATCGCCAATGCGCTCAGCAAAACCCGCATGTACGCCCGCGATGCCAGTTTCGGCGACGATCTGCGTGAGGCCTATGGCATCGAATGGGCCGAGGATCTCTTCGGTCCTGCCGACGAGGACAACCGCTACACCACCAATGTCGAGGCCTTTCTCGGCGCCCAGCAGGAATGGATGACGGTGAACCTGCCGAAGAAGGGCGCGATTATCGAGGCCAACAGCTGGGGCCAGCCGGAACTGCCGAAGAAGGCGGAACGTGTCTATGGCAAGCCGGGCAAGGGCGACCACACCGCTATGTATCTCGACCGTGAGGGCAAGGTGCAGACCGTCCACTACCGTATGCCGGAACCGAAGGCTGCCGCAGACAGGACAGGCTCGGTCGGCAATTCGTCGGCGGACGCCGACGCTGACGCAGCGACTGGCGCCAAGCCACGCCCCGATGTTACCCAGAAGGGCCAGGACATGATCGGCGACTTCCGCACCGACGCGCTGCACGAGGCGCTCGGCCGGGCGTCGATCGAGGACGACACGCTGATGGCGCTGCTCGTACTCGCCTTCGCCAGCCTGAATGTCCGGGTCGATTCCGGCGCCAGTGACCACGTGTTCGGGCGCAAGCGCTTCAAGCGTCATGGGGCAAGGCTCTTCGCCGAGGATGGTCGGCTGTCCTTCGACCTGGAGACGGTGCGGGTCGCGGCCCGCTCCATACTGGTCGACGTGCTGTCGTGCCGGCGCGGCATGTCGAACAGCGGCGTCGTCTCGCGCATTGCCGGCGAGGCGATCGGTGCGGACGGATTTCTTCCGAACATGGGCACGGAAGACTTTCTCCTGTGCCTGTCGCGCCAGGCGCTGGAGACCGCGGCCAGGGAGGTCAGCCTGCAGCCGCAGCCGCGTGTGCGCGACACGCGGGCAGCACTCGTCGAGCACTTCAAGGGCGAAGTGACTTTCATCCACCCTGCCGCGCTCTTCGCACCCGACCCGCGCGAGATCGCCGATCTGATCGGCCATGCCGATGAACCGGACGCCGATGATGCCGCCGCCGAAGGTGACGCTGCCAGCGCTGACACGGACGCCGCGGTCGACGAAGCGCCGGACAACGCGCCGGAAGAGGAGCTTGAGGCCGCCTACGGCATCGCGGCGGAATAACAGCCGCCTTTTTGCTTCTTCCCGAAAGATCACGCCGCCGGCCGCCCCGGCGGCGCTTTCGTTTCCATCAACCGCAGAACCAGAACGGGAGCTCTTTCATGTCTGCGTCCCTGATCTTCGATCTCGCCCCGATCGGCTCACTCGTTTCTTGGTCGGACGGGAGCCCCCGCCCATCCGAGCGATTCCATAAGAAGCTCGCTGCCTGGCATACCAGAAACAGTCAGGGCCGGCTCATCCGCAAAGAAGGGCCGCGCAAGCTCGGCAGCTACACGTCGCCGGGATATTTTACCCTTCATCAGGAGGACATCGGCGGCAAGTCGACCATCCTCGTGACCCTCCATCGCACCTTCGGGCCGGAAGAGCATTCTGAACAACGTCTGGATGGGCGGGGCGCCCCATGACGATGGCGGGATCCTACGCCGTCTGCGCAATTCCCATGGCCCGACCTGGCTGCAATCGTACCGGCTGGCGAGCGCTGGTTCGGCGGAGCGGGCGACCGCGGCGCGGGCGCAAAGCAAGCCCGACGCCGTGGATGACGAGGTGTAGCGTTTCTCGTGGGCCAGTCCCCTTTCAATGAGCAGGGCTGAGCCTGTCCATGCCGGTTTGTCCTTCGGTTCTGCTGCGGTCTGAACCAGCGGCCATCCGCTTCAAGGCCGCTATCGCGCCGGGGGGCGGCCGGAGCCCGCCGTTCATCGCAGAGCAGATCTGCCGCGTCTTCGCAAGCGCGATCGCGCTGGCTTGCCCGCAGATCGGCTCCGCTTGTCCTGGCTGGCCCGGGCCCTGAAGCGTCCGTCTTCCGCCGGTTCGGCTCGACCGCACCGAAGGGCAAGCCGGCACGGGGCCGGAACCGCTTCGGATGTTGAAAGGAACACAAATGGCCAAGCCCGCAACCAATCGCCAATCCGCCCGGGTCGTTCAGCTCCGCAAGGGCGCCACACTCGAAATGGTCCGCCTCACATGCCCCGACAGCGCCCAGGCGCTGAAGATCGCCGAGAGCTTTGGGACCGCGATCGTCGACAGCGACGGGATCCGCGATCTGCATGAGCGGCTCCTCGGCGAGACGGCCAATGCTCTGAGCGACGGCCTCGGCGAAAAGGCCATGCAGATCCACCTGCAGCGGATCGTCGGCGCTTTCGTCGGTTCCGCCCATGGCGCCGGCCAGTTCTATAGCCGCGCCGTCACCGAGGCGCGCGACGCCACCGCCAAGGCCGCCAACGACAGCCGCGACGAAGACCTCGACGGCCCCGTCGGTTACGACAGTGCGGCACAGCGCAGGCGCGAGTTCGCCGCCGACATGGGCGTGCAGGCCCATGCGCTCAGGATGGCTGCCGAGGGCGCGGTGGCCGCCTACGCTGGGATCGTCGGCGAGACCTGGAAACCCTTCGACCGGCCGGTCGAAAACCCGGGCCACAATCTCGATCGCAAGGCGGCCGCAGCGCAGTTGTCGGCCTTCGAATGAGCCCTTCAGGCGAGGCTTCGGCCTCGCCTATCCCTCCCATGATCAAGGCCGCCTCCGCCGGGGGCGGCCTTTTGCCATGTCGGCGCCGCACTCGCCCGGCGATGGGGAAGGAAGGGGAGGAGACAGAAGAAGGCAGGGGCCTCCCATCGCGGCCGCCGCGGGTGTCGGTCCTGCCGGGGCCGCAACCGAGCCGCAACGGCTTTGCTGTCCTCCACTGCCGTTTCGGCCTTCGGTGCGCTCGCTTGCCTGGTGCCCCGGCTCCGGACCCCGCGTGACGGCCGCGATAGGCGCGGCCTCAAATGGAGGTCAGGACATGAGCAGGAAAGAAAACGGGTCCCGCGTGGACATCTATGCAAAAATCACCGACCGGATCGTCGCGGATCTGGAGACTGGTGTGCGCCCCTGGGTCAGGCCGTGGAGTGCGGCAAACACCGCGGGACGCATCACACGGCCGTTGCGCCACAACGGCCTGCCATATCAGGGCATCAATACCCTGCTTCTGTGGTCGGAATCCGTCTCGAGAGGCTTCGTCTCGCCGACCTGGATGACCTTCAAGCAGAGCATCGAGCTCGGCGGCCATGTGCGTAAGGGTGAGAGCGGTGCAACGGTCGTCTATGCCAGCCGCTTCACGCGCACGGAGACCGATGCCCATGGTGAGGAAGTGGAACGCGGAATTCCCTTCCTCAAGGCTTATACGGTGTTCTGCGCCGACCAGATCGAAGGGCTTCCCGAGCAGTATTATCTCGACCCGGCCCCGGCGATCAATCCGGTGGAGCGGATCGCCCATGCGGACAGCTTCTTTGCCAATACCGGCGCCGTGATCCGGCACGGCGGCAACCAGGCCTATTTCAATCCGGCTCTTGATATCGTGCAAATGCCGCCGCTCGAAAGTTTCCGCGATGCGCCGAGTTACTACGCGACGCTCGGGCACGAGCTAACCCATTGGGTTGGCGTGGAAAAGCGGCTTGATCGTAACCTCTCCCGCTATCACAAGGATCGCGCGTCTCGGGCCCACGAAGAGCTTATCGCCGACCTCGGCGGTTGCTTTCTGGCGGCCGATCTCGGCATCGTCCCGGAGCTCGAGCCGAGACCCGACCACGCAAGCTACCTTGCCAGCTGGCTCGAGATTCTCAGACATGAGAAGCGGTTCATCTTCGCCGCCGCGGCCCATGCACAGCGCGCGGTCAACTATCTCCATGACCTGCAGCCGGCAAACGGCGAGGAGCGACAGGCGGCTTGAGAGCTGCAAGTATCAATCAGGGCCGGCCGCTCAGTCCAGGGCGGCCGGTTCATCCTGGTGGGCGTGACGGAGCGGTCGCTGTCGGCCCTCAGGTCTGCCTTGCCCAGATCGACGTCTTCTCTGGGCCGGACTTCGGCCTCTCGTGATGGCTTGATCTCAACGATGAACGGCTTTGCCTCTCTGGGCGTGCATCCTCTTGGGCAGAACGATGCGGAACGATATTTCGACCGCGTGGCTGAGGCAACCAGGCCATTGTCCTGGAATCGAAGCATCAGGTCAGCAGCATGCCGGACTGGCTGTGGAGAATGCGCGCACCTGTGAGCCGATATCCGGGATGTCGTCGACGATGTGCGGCTCGCCATCGCCAACCCCTTTACTCCCTGCCACTGGCCGCTCCCTCTGCGGGCTCGATGAGGCATGTCTGACAGGAGAGCGGCTCCGCCTCGATCGTTTTCCCGCAACGGCCTTCGCACCTTTCTTCCCCTGAGCGCCAGGCGCTCATTCCTCGCGGATCAACAAAGCTGCTGCCGGCCGCCCTCCATTCCATTGCGGCCCGGCAAGCCACCCCATTGCGCAGGCGCAACGGGGACCCCGGGGGTGCGGTCCGATCGTCACCTGTCTTTGCGACTGCCATCGAGGCCGCGATGGGCGCGGCCCGAAACAGCAAAAGGGACTACGGCAATGGCAACTATCGGCATCTTCACCGCATCTGAAAACGGCTTTAACGGCTCGATCCGCACGCTCGCCCTCAATGTCAAGGCACGCATCGCCCGCGTCGAAAACCCCTCCGACAAGGGCCCGCACTTCCGCATCTACGCAGGCGCCGTGGAGCTGGGTGCCGCCTGGCAGAAGCGCTCGACCGAGACTGACCGCGACTACCTCTCGATCAAGCTCGACGACCCGAGCTTCCCGGCCCCGATCTACGCGACCCTGACAGAAGTCGAGGGCGAGGACGGCTACCAGCTGATCTGGTCACGCCCGAACCGGGATTGATCCGGCAGGCCCCGCTCGTCAGAGCGGGGCCGCTCCTCAGCAGGAAGCGGTGTGTCGCTGGCCCTCCGTAATGCCGCGAAAACCTGTGGAGCGCGCGCGCTGGACTAATTTATCCCGGCAATAAAGTTTCGGTTATTGGATGAAAATGGATGGATTAATGGATGCCGTCCTGCCATACCCGTTTTGGATGGAAACGGATGATTTAATGGATGCCGGTACTAGACCTCTTGAAACTCCGGATCACACCCGAGATCCTGTCGCTGATCGCCGAGATCGATGAGTTCAAAGGTGCCTGGCGGGCGCTGGGCCGTATCGCCCCCGACCGGCTGTCCAGTCTGCGGCATGTCGCGACAATCGAGAGCATCGGTTCGTCAACCCGCATCGAAGGGGCAAGGCTGACCGATCGCGAAGTCGAACGGTTGCTGTCGAACCTGCGCATCGGCTCGTTCAGCAGCCGCGACGAGCAGGAAGTCGCAGGCTACGCCGACGTGATGGAGACGATCTTCTCGGCTTTCGACACGATCCCGCTCAATGAGAATCACATCCGCCAACTCCATCGAGACCTCCTCGCCCACTCGACCAAGGACGAGCGACATCGTGGAAACTGGAAGACATTGTCCAATAATGTCGAGGCCTTTGATGAAGACGGCCGAAGCCTGGGCGTTGTTTTCGAAACCGCATCTCCTTTCGACACCCCGGGCCGGATGGCCGACCTCGTGGCCTGGCTGCACAAACACGAAACGGACAAGACCTTTCATCCTTTGCTCATAATCGCCGTCTTCGTGGTCGTCTTTCTTGAGATACATCCGTTCCAGGACGGCAACGGCCGGCTGTCCCGCGCCCTGACCACATTGCTTCTCCTCAGGGCCGGCTACGCCTATGTGTCCTACAGCTCTCTCGAAAGCGTCGTCGAGCAGAACAAGGAGGCCTACTATCTGGCGCTGCGTCGCACACAAGGCACGATCCGCACCGATCATCAGGATTGGAACCCATGGGTCGAGTTCTTCCTGAAAAGCCTGCAGCGACAGAAACAACGCCTGGAACGCAAGATCGAACGCGAGCGCATTCTGCTGGGCGAATTGCCGGAGCTTTCCGTTGCGATCCTCGAACTGGCGCGCGAACGTGGAAGAGTGACCGTTATGGACGCGGCCAATTCCACGGGCGCAAGCCGCAATACGGTCAAGGATCATCTCCGGGCGTTGACCGAGCAGGGACACCTCACTCTTCACGGAGCCGGCCGCGGTACGTGGTACGGCCTGAGCTGAACAGCAATGTGATGTACGGGGCGCACCTGTGAGCCGATATCCGGGATGTCGTCGACGATGTGCGGATCGCCATTGCCAACCCCTTTACTCCTGTCACCGGCGCTCCCTCTGCGGGCTCGATGAGGCATGTCTGACAGGAGAGCGGCTCCGCCTCGATCGTTTTCCCGCAACGGCCTTCGCAACTTTCTTCCCCTGAGCGCCAGGCGCTCATTCCTCGCGGATCAACAAAGCTGCTGCCGGCCGCCCTCCATTCCATTGCGGCCCGGCAAGCCACCCCATTGCGCAGGCGCAACGGGGACCCCGGGGGTGCGGTCCGATCGTCACCTGTCTTTGCGACTGCCATCGAGGCCGCGATGGGCGCGGCCCGAAACAGCAAAAGGGACTACGGCAATGGCAACTATCGGCATCTTCACCGCATCTGAAAACGGCTTTAACGGCTCGATCCGCACGCTCGCCCTCAATGTCAAGGCACGCATCGCCCGCGTCGAAAACCCCTCCGACAAGGGCCCGCACTTCCGCATCTACGCAGGCGCCGTGGAGCTGGGTGCCGCCTGGCAGAAGCGCTCGACCGAGACTGACCGCGACTACCTCTCGATCAAGCTCGACGACCCGAGCTTCCCGGCCCCGATCTACGCGACCCTGACGGAAGTCGAGGGCGAGGACGGCTACCAGCTGATCTGGTCACGCCCGAACCGGGATTGATGCGGCAGGCCCCGCGCGTCAGAGCGGGGCCAAGCTCTTCCTCAGAAGCCGGAAACGGGCGTTGAGCCCGCTTCCGGCTTATCCGGTGCCATACGGACCGTAAGGGTCTGCTCAGATCAGCCTATTGTGCCGTGCCGGATCGGCGGCCTCAAGGACGAGGGTCCCCCCAATTTTGCTTCCTCTCCGGTTCCCTCCGCTCCAACAAAATCGGCTCCCCCTCGCCGCCGCTGGCGGTCGCGTCCCGCGATCCCTGACCCCACCACTCCGGCACGCCCAGTGTCGTCGTCTTTCACGAACTCAAGGAGATGAGACGATGACCATCGAAGAGCAAATTGCCGAATTGCGCGCTGAACTGAACAATGCGTTTGATGCCGCCGAGCGCCGGCAGATCGAGGCGGAGCTGCAACTCGCGCAGGCTGATCTCGCTCTGATGCTTGCCGAACAGGACGGAACCGTCGAAGCCGAGCCGCCCTTCTGAGGCGGGTTCTATCTGTTGCCATGTAAGCCGGTCGGCCGGATCGACCGTTGTCCCGGCTATGAGGGATTTCATCCCTCGCCTTCAGCCTGGTGGCTCCTGCGGTCGCGGTCCAGTCGGTAAGAGCGTCACTCGATCGAGGCGCGAACGAACCATCGATAGCGACCGGTCCCCTTCCTCCTTTTGACACTGCTGTCATCTCTCATCGTGGATGTTGCAGCCCGATCGTCGCGACGCAACCTGCCAGCGTCAGAATTTTCCCCGACGCTTTCGCGTCTCCCCGCGGACCAAAATTCGGCCGCCGGCCACGTCCTCCACTTCGTTTCGGCTCTTCGAGTGCGTCGCTCCTTATCCGTCTGCGGTCTCACCCCGCGATGACCGCAAATCGAAAGGAGAAACATCGTGCAACAGCTCGCTCAATTCCTCGCCGCCACCGGTCGCCGGCCCCCACGCTCTCGGCGGGGTGATCTGCCATTTCTTCCGCAAGGGAAAACTCGGCCTGAAGCTCGCGATCAAGATCCCGTTCTTTGTCGAGATCGAGGCTTCTTTTGAGACCGACTGGGATCACCGCACATGACGCGCGCCGGGCGGCCGCGTCGGCGGCCCCTTTTCGGCGACTTGAAAAAACCGAGGGGTGCAGAAGCTCAACGCAACGAATGCCGGAACGTTGCTTTTGGCCGATAACCGCGAGCGCGCTTTTGTTTCAACAGGTCGAGGAACAGCCGCACCGCTTCCTCCTCCCGTTCGAACACGTGCTGTTTCTCCTGCCCGCGCTTGCCGATCCGCCCCCATCTTCGGGTCAGGCACGCTTCGCCGAACATCGTCCTGCCGATCTCCATGGCGTAGTAACGCGCCATGTTTTTCGCCGGATCCATGCGTTCGACATAGAGACGGTAGGGTTGCTTGACCATGTCATCATCATCGTGACAGCACGCCGCCACGTCCAACGACATATGTGAATCCTACAGGTGCGACCGATTCATTTTCGTGAAGAATGGTGCCTGGGCGAGGCGCCAAAGGCGCAAGGCTCTCATCGCGTTGCGACCGGAGCCCGCACGCGGTCCCCGCCCAGTCGGGTTACGATCCTCTCGCAAGAAGAAGCGTGACGATGCCAGATATCGTCGTAGCGAGATTGCCGGTACGTCCTATGGCCCGCAAAGCTGGCAAGCGGTCGCGTCCTTTCAGGACGCGGTTTTATCTCTCTCTGACCTCCCATTTTGCACCCGCCGTTCCGGCGTCAAGGACATCGCGGCCCCTCCAATTTTCCCTGCACCGCAAGCGGCACAGACAAAATCGGTTCCTCCGCTCGCCGCAGAGCGGCCGCGTTCCGCGATCCCTGACCCCTCACGGCTACGGTGCGGATCCCTTTCGTCAGAAAACGAAAAGGAGACTCTGATGACAAAGCATCAAATCACACAGCCGGTTGGCGAAAACCAGGAGGCGCCCGACCAACAGCCGGGCTGGCTTGAAGCTTTGCGTCGACAATTCGATGCGGAAGTTCATCTGCCCAGCGACATCTCGCAAGAGTTCCTGTCTGCGGCGCTGCTCTTCGTCATCGAGAACAAGGTCGATTTCGGTTTGTTCCATGAGGCAGGCAGGATCATCATTGCGCATTTCGGGGGTGACGAGATCTACCTGCCATCCCAGTGGTCCGACAAACGATGGCACATCGGCCTTGAGGATAAAGAGTTCTTCGACCCCGGTGATTGAGGTTGAGACCAGAGGCGGCCGGCCGCCTCTGGTCTTTGCCATGCGTCTGAGCCGTTCCAGCCGGATCGACCGGCCGGCACGGCTATGAAAGGGGGGCTGTGCCGCCCCTCTCAATCTCACCCCATGAAGGAAGGGCAAGCCCCTCCTTCAAACTTCCTCCCATGGGGAAAGGGGACGGTTCCCTCCTCCCTTTCCCCAAACCCCAATCCCTCTCCCGTGCAGGGGAAAAAGGAAGATTGGTCGTCACTGGCTTTGACACCATCCGTGCCGGGCGCCATCCCACGACCGCGCGAGGCCCTCCTGGACCAAAACGCCGCCGAGCGACTTGCCGGCTCGCGTGACGGTCCGAAGTTTGCGTCCATATTTGTCCTCGTCTCGAAACCCGGCCAACAGCGAGAACTTTCCGGCGTTGAGCAGCGCCAGCAGGCGGAATTTTGCCGCTTCACCTTTGATCCTTTCGGCCTCGCAGCGCGGCGGGCTGAGTTCGGGCGTATCGATATCGGCAATGCGAATTTTCCGCCCTTCGAACCAGAACGTGTCCCCATCGACGACACAATTCACGCGACGGCTCTCACTGCAGATCGAGAATGCCGCCGACAGTGGGTCCGGTCTCGGTGTCCCGGCAAGTGCGAGGAACCCGGAAAGATTGCCGGCGCCGGTATAGGCAAGCCAACCGCCGACAGCAATGATGACGGCCGCAAACAGTCCCGCCAGTCGCCTGCGGCGGCTGCTCTGGCCCGATCGGGATGGTTTGCCGGCGGCGCCAGGTCGATCGTCGTTTCCTGACTTCCGCGTTCTTCCGATCGGAACCACTTTCGATTTCGCCACTCGCCAATCCTCTCTTTCGTATACCTCAGCCTATCCTCGCCTCGGTTTCATCCGCCTTTACGGATGCGCTCACGTGTCAGGCCGTCAAAACGGTGTGTGAGGAGCGGGCGCAGTCGATCCCGCCTCCTCTTCGAGCCACTTTGTTGAGGCTCCTGCGGCTGCGCTTTTCCCGCTCCTCGCACGACGAGAATTCCCGAAATCCCGCCCGTCGGGCGTCGCTCACGCTGATTTCTCCGATACTCTTCATTGTTCCTGGCCGGCCCTGCTCGCGGCGCTCCGCGCCGGCTCGTTCACACGGGCAGCGGCGTTGTTCCCGGCTGCATGAAACCGGTTCGTGCCGACGCATGCCTTCATATCGTCGCGCCGGAACCAGATCGCCCGGCCGCACCGAAGCGGCGCGTTTCCAGCGGTAAAGACGATCTGCTCGTCGGCGCGCAGGCGAAGCACTTCGTGCGGCTGGATCAGCGGCCGCGCGGCGAGCTGTTTCGACCGCGTGCGCGACGAACCTTTCGCTTGGGAACTGCGACTGACCTGGTCGATCTCGACCGTCGTCATGCCGCAGCGACGCGAGATGTAATCTGCGGTTTCGGGATCGTTGATAGCCGCGAAACTGATCCAGCTCGCGCTCTCGAACCATTTGCTGGCGGCGTCGCGACCGCCATAGGTTTCACGCATCTGGCCGATCGACTGATAGATCATGACGAGCGTGATGCCGTATTTGCGCCCGGCGTCGCGTGCCGTCTCCAGGATGCGCATGTAGCCGAGCCGCGCCACCTCATCGAGGAGAAAGAGCGCCCTGCCCTTCATCACACCATCGCGATTGTAGATCGCGTTGAGGAAGGCGCCAATGATGACGCGCGCAAGGCCCGCGTGCGTCTCCAGCGCCTTGAGGTCGATGTTGATGAAAATGTCGGTGTTGCCCGCGGCAAGATCGCTCGTCGAAAACGTCGTGCCCGAAACCAGCGCTGCATAGTTCGGATAGGAAAGCCAGTGCGTCTCCTTCACCGCATTGGCGTAGACGCCGGAGAAGGTTTCGGGCGTCATGTTGACGAAGGCCGCGACATTCTCCTTGACGAAATCCGAGTTCGAATTGTCGTAGATCTCCTGCAGGCGCTGGCGCAGCTGCGGCTCGGGCTCGGAGAGATTCTTGCGAACCTGCCGCAGCGTCTGTTCGCTCTCGGCCGTATGACCGGAGAGGCAAACATCGGCAATCAATGCGGTCAACAATTGCAAGGCCGATGCCCGAAAGAAGTCGTCGCGCACGCCACGCGCGCCGCCGCTATCGCTCATGATCCATGAGGCGACCGAGGCGATATCCTCTTCCTTCGTCCCGCCGAATTGCCCGATCCAGTCGAGCGCGTTGAAGCCGGTCTCCGGGTTTTTGGGGTCGAGCACGAAGACGTCGCGGTCGGCGCTCGCGCGGTGGGCAGTTACCATCGGCGCCACCTCGTTCGACGGATCGAGAACGATGAGCGAGCCGCCCCACTTCAGCGCCGTCGGGATCGTCACCGATGTCGTCTTGAAGCCGCCGGAGCCGGCAAACACGATGCCATGCGACGAGCCGAAGGAGCCGTCGAAGCAGATGAGCGGTGACTTGCCGCCGGCACCCCATGTTTCCGGATCGTCGGTACGAAACGCTTGCGAGCCGACGCTGTCCTTGTCGACACGATATCGCTCGCCGATCACGATACCACCCGCTTCTGCAAACAGCTTTTCCGCCTCCGCCAGTTTCATCCAGTCGGACTCGCCATGGAGCGCCCGCTTGCCGCGAATGCGTCTGGGCTCGGAACTGGCGAAGGCCGCGTTGCCGATGAGCGCGACGCGGCATGCAAAGCAGGTCGCCATCAACGCCGCCCCCGCTCCGATCAGCGTCGCCGGATCGACATAGGTGAGAATGGACCTGGCCCGTGGCACATGGTGCACGAATGCCAACAAGCGCAGGGTCTCGCGAAGCGTGGCGATCAGGATCACGCCAAGACCGCCGGCGACGACACCCCATCCCGCTGACTTGATCCTGATCGCGCCGGCACTTGCGAACAGGAAGACAATGCCGATGAGCGCTGCCGTGAGATACGGCGAGGCGATGCCGGCGCGGCCGAGCATCTGGCGTGCGGCTTCCGTCTTTCCAAAGGCGGACAGCCAATGCTCGATCCCGGTCATGCCGATGGCAGAAAACATCATCAGCAGCGCCGGCGTGATGAGGAGGATCAATCTAGTCATCGGCTTTCCCGAAGGCCTCCGCGCCGATGGCAATGAGGCGAGATCGTTCCGTCTCGTCGCCCCTGATGCGGTGGCCAAGCTCAATCAATGCGCCCAAGAGCAGCGCGCGCTTCTCATAGCGAAGACCGGCTTTGACGATTAGTCCGCCAAGCTCGATCTTTTCCCGCGTGTCTTTTTTGCGGGCGTCGGATGTGGTCGTGCGGGCCATTCGCTCAAGCCTCGCCAGCGCTGCTCTCAGCCGCGCCAGGCGGGACCGCCACGGCCTGGCCGCTCGTGGCGCCACCTGCTCCTGCCCTCTCCTTCCCGCTCGAGCCTGTCTTTCGCGATCCTTGGCCGCCGCGAAACCACGTGGCCAGTTCCTCGAAAGCCGCTTGCAACTCTGTCTCGTCGAGCTCGATCTCACCGAGACCAGCCTTGAGCGCGATCCGGCCAATGCGCTCGGCCTCACGGGTCTCGGCAGCCTTGAGCTGCTCCTGCAGCTTGGCGATTTCGTCGCGGATTTTTGAGGATGGTTTCTTCATGTCCGTTCGTCTCCTTGGCGAGAAAGCGTGTCTTTCAAGCCCAGTCTTTCCGATCGGAGTGCGCAACGCACCACTGTGAATCCTGCAATCGCCAGCGGCAATGTTTTCGTGGATCATCCCGGCCGTTCCAAAGGAGCGGCTTCCAAGGGCGCAATTATACGTCGCTGGCGCGACATCTTGGCTTTGGGCCCTGGCGGGGCCGGCCGCTTCCGACGAACTTTTTGATTTTGTTCGCAATCGGGAAAGAATTCTGTCGTGGCCGTCCCCCATTTCTCCGTCAGCGTCGTCGCCCGCGGCTCCGGCCGCAGCGCCGTCTTGTCGGCGGCGTACAGACATTGCGCCAGGATGGAGTACGAGCGCGAAGCCCGAACCATAGATTACACCCGCAAGCAGGGCCTGCTGCATGAGGAGTTCGTGATCCCCGCCGACGCGCCGGAATGGCTACGCATGATGATCGCCGATCGCTCGGTGTCAGGCGCCTCCGAAGCCTTCTGGAACAGGGTTGAAGATTTCGAGAAGCGGTCCGATGCGCAGCTCGCCAAGGACGTGACTATCGCCCTGCCGCTCGAACTGACCGCCGAACAGAACATCGCCCTGGTGAGAGATTTCGTCGCGCGGCACATCACGGCCAACGGGATGGTCGCCGACTGGGTCTACCACGACGCGCCGGGCAATCCGCATGTGCACCTGATGACCACCCTGCGGCCGCTGACAGCGGGCGGTTTCGGCGCCAAGAAGGTGGCGGTACTGGGGCCGGACGGCAAACCGGTCCGCAACGACGCCGGCAAGATCGTCTACGAACTCTGGGCCGGCGGCATCGATGATTTCAACGCGTTTCGCGATGGGTGGTTTGCCTGCCAGAACCGGCATCTGGCGCTCGCCGGTCTCGACATTCGCGTCGATGGCCGCTCGTTCGAGAAGCAGGGGCTCGCTCTGGAGCCGACCGTCCATCTCGGCGTCGGGACCAAGGCGATCGAGCGGAAATGCGACGGCGCGTCGAAGCCGGCGGAACTGGAGCGTCTTGAATTGCAGGAGACACGCAGGGCCGAGAACGCCCGGCGCATCCAGCGAAATCCGGAGCTCGTCCTCGACCTGATCGTGCGCGAGAGAAGCGTCTTCGATGAACGGGATGTCGCCAAGATCCTGCACCGTTACATCGACGATGCGGCCCTGTTTCAGAGTCTCATGGCCCGCATCCTGCACAGCCCGCAGACCCTCCGTCTGGAGCGCGAGCGGATCGACTTTGCCACCGGCGCCCGATTGCCGGCCAAATACACGACGCGGGACATGATCCGCCTGGAAGCTGATATGGCTCACCGCGCCATCTGGCTGTCTGAGCGTTCGTCGCATGGCGTTCGAAACCCGGCGCTGGCGGTGATATTCCAGCGTCACGAGCGTCTGTCGGACGAGCAGAGAGCGGCGATCGAACATGTGGCGGGAGCCGAGCGGATTGCCGCCGTGATCGGCCGGGCCGGCGCCGGCAAGACGACGATGATGAAGGCTGCGCGCGAGGCGTGGGAACTGGCAGGCTACCGCGTCGTCGGCGGCGCACTTGCGGGCAAGGCGGCCGAGGGTCTCGAAAAGGAAGCGGGCATCGTCTCACGCACGCTGTCGTCCTGGGAGCTTCGCTGGAACGAGGGACGCAACCAGTTTGATGACAGGACGATCTTTGTGCTGGACGAGGCCGGCATGGTGTCGTCGCGGCAGATGGCACTCATCGTCGAAGCAGTGACGAAGGCCGGCGCCAAGCTGGTTCTCATCGGCGATCCGGAACAATTGCAGCCAATCGAGGCGGGTGCCGCCTTCCGCGCCATTGCCGATCGCATCGGTTATGCGGAACTCGAAACCATCTATCGTCAGCGCGAGCAGTGGATGCGCGACGCTTCGCTCGATCTTGCCCGTGGCAATGTCGGCAAGGCCGTCGATGCCTATCGGGCGAACGGAAAGCTGATCGGCGCCGAGCTGAAGGCCGACGCGGTCTCAAACCTCATCACCGACTGGAACCGCGACTATGATCCGGCCAGGTCGTCGCTGATCCTCGCGCACCTTCGTCGTGACGTGCGCATGCTCAACGCGTTGGCGCGATCAAAACTCGTCGAGCGCGGGATTGTTGCCGAGGGTTTTGCCTTCAGGACCGAAGAAGGAGAACGGAAATTTGCCGCCGGCGACCAGCTCGTATTCCTGAAAAACGAGGGTTCGCTCGGCGTCAAGAACGGCATGCTCGCGAGGGTCGTCGAGGCCGCGCCCGGCCGTATTGTCGCAGCGATCGGCGAAGGTGAACACCGCCGCCAGATCACGGTCGAACAGCGCTTCTACAACAACCTCGATCATGGCTATGCCACGACCATCCACAAATCCCAGGGCGCGACCGTCGACCGGGTCAAGGTGCTCGCATCGCTCTCGCTCGACCGGCATCTCGCTTACGTGGCGATGACCCGTCACCGCGAGGATCTCGGTGTCTATTACGGACGGCGATCCTTCTTCAAGGCCGGCGGGCTGATCCCGATCCTGTCCCGGTTAAATGCCAAGGAAACAACGCTCGATTACGACAAGGGCACGTTCTACCGCCAGGCACTTGCCTTCGCCGAAGCGCGCGGCATGCATCTCGTTACAGTTGCCCGAACGCTGGTTCGCGACCGGCTGGACTGGACCATCCGGCAGAAGACCAGGATTGCTGAACTCGGCGCCCGGCTTGCCGCCGTTGCCGGCAAGCTCCGGCTCATCCGCGCGACCCTGCATACTCCCGACCGACCAAATATCAAGGAGGCAAGACCGATGGTCACAGGCATCACCACCTTTGCCAAATCAATCGATCAGGCGATCGAGGACAAGGTCGCCGCGGATCCCGGATTGAAGAAGCAATGGGAGGAAGTCTCAAGTCGCTTCCATCTTATCTACGCAGAGCCTGAGCGCGCCTTCAAGGCTGTCAATGTCGACGCGATGGTCAAGGATGGGAGCGTCGCAAAGACCACCTTGCAGAAGATCGGATCGGAGCCCGAACAGTTCGGCGCGCTCAAGGGCAAGATGGGGATCTTCGCCAGCCGTTCCGACAGCCGAGAGCGCGAGAAGGCTCTGACCAATGCCCCGGCACTTGCGCGCAATCTTGAACGCTATCTGCGCCAGCGGGCGGAAGCCGAGCGCAAATTCGAGGTCGAAGAGCGCGCCGTCCGTTTGAAAGTGTCGGTCGATATCCCGGCGCTTTCGACGAACGCGAAACAGACGCTCGAACGGGTTCGCGACGCGATCGACCGCAACGACCTGCCAGCCGGCCTTGAATTCGCGCTCGCCGACAAGATTGTCAAGGCTCAGCTGGAGGGATTTGCCAAAGCCGTATCGGAGCGATTTGGTGAGCGCACCTTCTTGTCCCTTGCTGCAAAAGACGCCAACGGCCAGACCTTCAATGCCGTCACCACGGGAATGACTGCAGGTCAGAAGGCCGAGGTGCAATCAGCGTGGAATTCGATGCGAACGGTGCAGCAGCTGGCCGCGCATGAGCGCACGACAGTGGCGCTGAAACAGGCGGAAACCTTGCGTCAGACAAAGAGCCAGGGGCTCTCACTCAAATGACGGAAACAATGTCTATGCGTCGGCTGAGAAATACTCAAGGAGCGAATGCGGCCGCGCTCCTGTTGATGGCGGCATGCGTCCTTGGTGGCGGTGCTGTCGCCGCATTCACCGCCGGATACCGCATCAACCTGACACCGAGCGAACCGCTTGGTCTCTGGCGCATCGTCGCGCTTGATCGTCCACCGGCGGCAGGCGATCTCGTCTTCATCTGCCCTCCGCAGACGCCGGCAATGCGCGTGGCGAGGGAGCGTGGCTATCTGCGCTTTGGGACCTGCCCGGGCGGGGTTGCGCCACTCATCAAGACGATTATCGCCCTTGCTGGGCAGCATGTCGAAATCGGCGCTCACGTGTCGGTCGATGGGGTGAGGGTTCCATTCTCCGATGTCGCGACGCGAGATGGAAGCGGACGGCCGATGGCGCCCGATTCCGGCGGCGTCGTGCCGGCGGCACAGGTCTTTCTCCATTCGCCGTTTAGCGGTTCCTTTGACTCCCGCTATTTCGGTCCCCTACCCGTGTCGGGCATCCTCGGGCTGGCAAAGCAGGTGCTCACCAATGCACCGTAAGTACCGTCAGCCAGTCCTGTTGCTTGCCGCGTCCATCGTCGCCGGAACAGTGGCTTGGAGCGGCAACGCCCTCTCTCTTCCGATCGCGCTGATGTTTCCGGTTCTCTGGGCGCTTGCGCGAACGAGACTGACGACCGCATGTGTCTCGGCCGGTTATTTCCTGGCGGCATCCCGGGGGCTGCCGCAGGGCGTTGCCACCTTCTATGCATCAGATCTTCGGCCGGGCCTGGCTCTATGGCTATGCGCCTCGCTTGGCTTTGTCGGCGTTCATACAATGCTGTGGACGAGATGCGAACGCGCTCGAGCGCTTCGTTATCTCGCCGCTGCCTCGCTCATGGCCATTCCGCCATTCGGCATCATCGGCTGGGCGCATCCGATCACCGCCGCGGGCGTGTTGTTTCCCGGATGGGGATGGTGGGGGCTTCTTGCCACGACAGCCGGCTTCATGGGCCTCGTAACCCGCATGTGGCCAGCTGTCGCGATGATGCTTTCAGGCTTTTGGCTGTGGTCCGCCGCATTCTGGACCGACCCGACGCTACCGGAAACGTGGCGCGGCGTCGATCTCGAATTGGGCGCTTCACTCGGCCGCGACATCAGCATGATCAGGCACCGTGATCTGATTGCCACGGTGATGGCTCAAGCATCCCGCGGCGCACGCACCATCGTGCTTCCCGAAAGCGCTCTTGGATTCTGGACCCCCACCGTCGAACGGTTATGGGTGCAGGCGCTGCAGGAGACGGACCTGACCGTTGTCGCCGGCGCGGCGATCGTCGATGCGCGCGGATACGACAATGTTCTGGTTGCTCTTTCGGGTGGCGGCGCCCGGATGCTGTATCGGGAGCGCATGCCGGTTCCCGGCTCGATGTGGCAGCCGTGGCGCCCCCTTCTCGGTCAAAGCGGTGGCGCGCGGGCGCACTTCTTCGCCAATCCGGTCGTCGACCTAACCGGCGAGCGAGTTGCGCCCCTGATCTGTTACGAGCAACTGGTCGTCTGGCCGGTACTGCAATCAATGCTTGATGACCCGGACCTCATCCTCGCTGTGGGCAACGGCTGGTGGACCAAGGGGACATCCATCGTCGCCATCCAACGCGCCAGCGCGCAAGCCTGGGCCCGTCTGTTCGGCAAGCCCTTGGTGATTTCCTTCAATACCTGAGCCCCATGGAGACCTCATGCTCGACGCAGACCTGATCCGACACTGTGGCGACCCTTCATTGAAGCCCGCGATCGTCGAGCGGTTCGTGAGCGCCGCCGGCTCGAACGATCCGCTTGCGATCACTGTCAAATCCGGCGGCCGATTGATCCTCGTTCCAAAGGCGACGTCGGCCGAACAAGCGATGGCAATCGTCCGGCAATATGTCGGTCAGGCAATGGTTCGCGTCGGCCTGACGCAGTTTCCAGCCGGCATCGGCATCACGGATGCCGCTGATCTGAAACCCGATCTTGTCGATGCCTGCCAAAACCTGCGCAAGGGGACGGCGATGTTTGCCAAAGTGCTCAGGGCCGTTGCCAAGTGGTACGGCAATCCCAAGAGCGATGACGTCTTCCCGCAGATATTCGAGGATGCGGTCTATGCCTGGAAAACCGGAGAGTTCGAAGGCGTGAGTGTATTCCAGGTGGAAGATCCCGGAACAGACGTGACGGTCGACAACACGCTGCCTGCGGAAGACGGCGAGGCGAACAGCGACATGCCTCTTCCTGCGGATAAAAATGCCGACAGCGGCGAGAAAAGCGAGAGCGTCGGCGCGGCGGAAATGCGGATCGATCTGTCGAGGATTGGCGGAAAGTGATCTCGTGGAACGGGACGCAAACTGCCTAGTGTGCAAGGCCACCTTCCTGTGCTCGACCAAGGATCCAAAGGGGAGAAATGGTGCATGAAGTCCGTCTGAACCAGGCGGCGTTGAGGGCATCCCGACGTGTCCAGTCCCTTGCACGGTGTCGGGTTTTTGTATATATTGCGTGTCGGGTGTTTGCAGAAAGAAGTTGACCATGCACCAGCCGAAGACACTGAAGCAGAAAATCAAAACCCGCGTCGCAAGAACGAAGAAGACCGACGTCTTTCTTCCGCGGGATTTTGCTGACCTCAGTGGCGAGGACCAGGTTCTGCGCGCTCTTCGGTCCCTGGTCCACGATGGCACGCTCATGCGGCTGGGTTATGGTGTCTACGCCCGCGCCATGCGATCGCGCCTGTCTGGCCGGCTCATAGTGTCCAGTTCCAACGGCTTTCACAGCGCGGCACTTCAAGCGCTCAACAAGCTCGGTGTGCCTTGGGAACAGAGCGAGAGCACCAAAGCCTATAATGAAGGCCGCTCCACCCAGATTCCCGTAAACCCGACCGTCAAGGTCAAGGCGCGGTTCAACCGGCGGCTGTCCGATGGCCGCACGGAGCTTCGCGTTGAACGATAAGCCAGACCAGAAGACACTTCTGGAAGTGCAGGAATTTTTCGGCCTTCCTTCGCCGGCTCTGGTCGAGAAGGACTGGTTTGTCGTTCGGGCGCTCACCGCCATCCATGATGTTAAGGTCGATGGACTGACGCTCGCGTTTGGCGGTGGAACGGCGCTTGGACGCGCCTATCGCCTGGTCGAACGCATGTCGGAGGATATCGACCTGCGCATCGTGGGCGAAAAGGCGAACTCCCGCGGCGCTCTCAAGCGTCTGCGAGGCGAGGTCAACGAGAGGCTTCACGCAGCAGGTTTCGCGGTGGAAGGCCATTACGTCGTCAAACAAAACGACAGGTATGTCCGGTACGATCTACCCTATGTCCCCATCGCAAAAGGAGAGGGCGTCTTGCGCCCGGAGATCAAGATCGAAATCTCCGCGTTTCCGATTTGCACGGCGCCCGAAAAGCGCTCGGTCTCGTCCTTTGTCAACGAGGCCAGTGGCGCTGACGCCGAGGCGACGGATGTCGCGTGCGTGAGACTGGTCGAAACCGCAGCGGACAAGTTCGTTGCGCTTGGGCGCCGTGCCGGTTTTGCCTTATCGGGGCTTGGAGATCTCGACCACACGCTTGTCCGTCACGTCTATGACTTGTCGCGCATGGACGGGCACTATGATGCGGACGAGGCGGCCGCGATTGCCTTGGAAACGATGAAGGCTGAAGCGGAAAGCCGCGCTGAGGACTATCCTGCGTATAAAGCTGACCCGAAAACGGAAACGCTGCGCGCCTACGAGCTCATGTCCAAGGACGAAAAGTTCGCGGAGAATTACACGAAGCTGCTCGGCGACCTTGTCTATGGTGAGAGACCGGAATTCGCATCCGCGTTCGAGAAGATACAAAGGTTCGCCGAACGGATCCGCAACGCTTGAGGGTTCAGCAGGCGTTTGCTCGTAGCAACGCCGTCCGGTACCGGAACTTCCCCGCCATTGTCACTTTGCCAGCAACTCAGCCGGTTCGATGCCGAGAGCCGTGCAGATTTGCCCGAGTACGGTAACGCTCGCGGACACGTTGGCACGTTCGATCTTGCCGATATAGCGCGTGCTCAGCCCGGCACGGTGAGCCAACTCTTCCTGCGTCATTTGCTTGGCATGACGGATCCGACGCAGGTTGATCGCCATGACCTCCTTGAGATCCATGACGTGAGCCGAGCCTGAATAGGAAAAATCGTTCCAGGAACGATAGTTCCGATTCATCCCGGCGTGTGCTATTGCGTGCCAGTCTGTAGATTACTCATCGAAGATGATCGTTTTGACATGGACCGTTGAACGCGCGTCGAATACTGCGACAGAGCCGAGTTCGACGCATCGGATTGGGAAGGAAAAGAAATGAAAGACGCAGGTTCCTCGGAAGGCCATGAAGACCAGAGGAAACCTCAATACGATCTGATGGACAAGACGGAACTGGAGGCGCTGGCGGTTTCAGCCATTCGCGAGCATCGTCGTCTCCTCGCGGCCGATCAGGTCGTTTATGAGGAGTGGGTGCGTGCAAGCGACGATCCCTCGACCGCCAGTTCAGTGCTGCAAACGCTCCAGGATGAACACGTTGCCCGCCACAGGAGGTCCGAGGTTCAGCAGGAGGTACTCTCGGACATCCTTGATGCGCTGGGCTTCGTGCCCGAGGTGCCCTTGGAAGATGATGTACGCTAAAGGTCCAGCAGACCGCGATCTTTAGCGATGGCGATAAGGTGCGGCACCGATTCCGCACCGAGCTTGTTGCGGGCTTTATCAAGATTGCATTGCACGGTCCTGGCGCTAATGCCGGCTATAGCAGCTATCGCCAGGGTGCTCTTTCCTTTTGCCGCCCACGTCATGCAATACGTCTCGCGCGGCGATAGAACCTGCTTTGGGTTGATTGCGGTTTTGGCAGCAATGATCTTCAACTGGTAATGAACCGTCATGACGAGTTGGATTGCTCTCTTCTGGTCGAATGGAGCGGGAACGTCCACTTTTCTTTGCGAAGACGCGAACGTCAGCATCATCGAGGCGCCGTAACCGCCTTCAACAGGGATCGTCATGCCGCAACGGATGCCGTGATCGATCGCCTCATCGCGAAACCTTCTGACTGGTGAAGACCCGCGTGCAGGCCAGTCTTCAGCGGACCAGGTGAAAACATCCCATCGGCGCTTCGCCTCTGTTATCACGGGATCGATGTCGGAATAGTCGGCGGAGAGATAGACGCCCTCCCAAGGCTTCGGGTAGGAGTTGAATGTGTTGATCTGGGCGCCTTCTTTTTGGAGATAGGCAAACCGTTCGTATCCGCAAAAACGTGCGAACCGCTTCAAGGCTCCTTTGATCATGAACTCGTCTTGCGCGGCTTCCAGCATGTCAACGAGTGAGCGAAATTCTTCATCCACGGACGTCTCTCCTATCTCCTCGACCTGCGAATCGATCCCGGCTCAAGTGATCGAGACGCTGGATTTGAGTTTTGCCACTTTGCCACGAGGGCTTGGCTGCCATTTGCCAAATGACAATTTGCACGCAACCCAAGGTGATGGATTGCTGCGAAGCGGTTTCAACTTGCCATGCAGGGTAGCACTACCCACAAAAAGCAAGCTTTCAAGCCCCTTCACTCTAAAAAGATGATAAATCGAGAAAGGGTTTTGCGTCCGAGTTGTTCACGCCCGGCAAAGCCCGTCACAGCACTCGCCGGTCAAAAACGTGCCGCTTGCTGCGGCTTTTCCCCCGCGATTGCGGTTGCTTCGAAGCGTGCCTCCTATGTCGTCAATCAAGCGGAGTACGCATCGCTCCCAAGCTCCCGGCGTTACGAAACTGGCTGATCACATAGGCGGCGCCCCACAGTCCCTGATTGAGTATCGGGCGGGGTGATGCCTCAACGACGACGGCTGCGACCTGGCAAGTCTTGCTTGTCGTGCGGGCAACCTGAAACGTCACTCAATCACGTGCCCGGGGGCGCTAGTGGTGAGCAAATAAACTCACCTGTTGGTTTTGGGAGGCTCGAGCCGACCGCGCGCTTCGCGAATGGCTCTGACCACGCGGAGAGAAACATTCGGTTCACTCAAGATTTCGCCATCGCTCAAATCATCGAAGTCTTGAGCCGCCGGTAAGCCGTATTGCGCAACAGGCGTTCAATGACGGATTTTGGCATGCCGCTGTTTTCCAGCCGATCCGGGTGATCTTCGGGCACGTCTTCAAATTCGTCATATGGGTTCATGATTGGAGCCCTTCGGTTGGTCACGAACGCTCGACGCGCAGAGGATCCGTCTGTCATCATACCCGGCGCGGCGAACGCGAGAGGCTTGCCAGAAATTGCCAGGTGGAGATACGTGCAAATCTAAACCGTTGCTAGCCGGAGGCTGCTCGGCCTGATGATCGCAGCGGCGGGGCCTCCAACGACAAGTCAGTGTAGGCATGCATTATGTTGTTGACATGACATTGTTATTTTAATCGCTATTTACACTGTGCGCAAAAGTGTGTGTGCGTAAGTGACGAAAATCGGCCACTTTCGAGGTGTCCGACGACAAATTTAATTAGGAAAGAGGCGCTGAGCACGGGGGTCATCATTGGCGCGAGTAGGGCTGCGCTCGGCGCGGTACGATTGCACGGCAGATCGGGCTAGCGGCACAAAACTTTGTCTCCGACAGCCGACCATCGATCGGCGCATTTACCTTCTAGCACGACGCCAACCGGCAGCACGGGCTTCAGCTTCCGAGCAAAACCATTTCTCGCCGTACTGCGGGGAAATCCTGGTCGCGTCGTAATACTCCTGGCCCGGCACGTGGTAGATGCGCTCACCGCTGTTGATGCTCACATTGCCTTTGATAGTGCAGCCGACGGCGAAGGCAGGGACTGGAGCCGACATATCTGCAACTTCAACGCCGAAGTATCCGACCACCCCTGCCCCGATGATGGCGAGATAGAACGCCTCCATCGTGAACCGCGGGCGGGATTGTTTCTTGGTCCGATATTTCGGCGAGAATGAACGATGGGTTGGCATGCGCCATCAAGTGCGAATCTTAGGCGCTACTGCAAGCCTTGGCTGAATCGGTAGTTAATCCTCGTCTGCGCCATCTATTAAAATGCATCGCAAATGATGTAGGCAGGCCGCTACTCTCAAGCACCTATCGTTCGCGGAAAGTCTTTTAGAAAAGCGCTGTCAGGTCGCGCCGGCCATCGACCACGCGGACAATCTCGACCGCATGGACCTCGCCGTCATCCGTATCGGGGCGGGTCTCGTACAGGATCACATACGGCGCTTCGACCAGCATCCGCGCGGTACGGAAAATCTCCGGATGGCGCTCGCCAAGACGCGGATGGTCGACAAGCAAGCCGGCTTTGTACCGGAATTGCTGAAAATACCGCTCGGCCGCCTGCGGCTGCTCTCTACCTATTTCAACGAAGATTTGCTTAACGTCGGCCCGCGCCTTCGGCGTCCATAGAAGCTTAACCGCCATGTCCGCGATCGGCCTTCAGTTCTTGCCGCGCTTCCTCAAGCACTTCATCGAAATCGACCGGCGACGCGGCGCCGCTTGCCTTGCCCTCGGCCCACATCTCGCGCATCTTTTGGATATCGCCGCGACGTTGCTGCCATTTCGCCGACCAGTCGCGCATGGCTTCGCGGATAACTTCGCTGCTGCTGGCATAGGCTCCGCTCTGGACCGCGTCACGCAACAAGTCGGCTTGTTGCGGCGTCATCGAGACGCTGATCTTTTCAACATTGGCCATAATTCACCTCCATGCACTTATGGTAGGAATTATTACCACCGTCTGACACCCCCGCCAAGAACTTTGCGTTTCCGATGTAAGCGGCAACGGACAAGCAATCAGTTGAGGGGTGGTGGACATGCCACCCCTCAACTTGTGCTGCTTACGCGCGGCGAAGGCCGTGCGTGGTAGAATTCGGATGAAGACACCGAATTTGGCCCTCATCGATGCGAGCGGCCCGGATCGCCAGGCCGGTCTCCGTTCGAATGGCCCGGATAATCGGCGCAGTGGCCCGAGTTCGTCGCATCCCAAGGGCACCAGATGGGGATAATCGACATGGACACCCGTATCATCGACCATCACGGCGCTGGTCCAGCGGCCGTCGTTGATGCGGTATTCACGGGTGTCTTGGTCGATGTCGAGCTCATCCAGCAAGTCGATGGTGATGCGCCCGAAAATCTCGATCTCGGCCGCGAACTGATAGCCGGTGCATTCATCGCTACCGTCGAGAGGTCGCCGCTCCCATGCCAGAATGATCCAGATACGATCGATGGCGGCCTCGAGCCCGTCAATCAGGCGATCATGCAGTTCGCGGGAGAAATCACCGTCGCAGCAAGAGCGGCTTGCGAGGACGGCGAGCCGGAAGCCGGCAAGTTTGGCGTAGAGCATCAGGCAGTCATCGGAAGTCATAGGATCTCCTTCATCCTGAAGGCGGAGATCGGCGCAACCAACGTCTCCGCGTTATCATTCAAACAGGGGCTTAGGTTTGAGGCGGAGGGTAGGTCTTTTTGGATTCGATGCCCCGCCGCTCGCCTTGGCTATTACGAAAGCAATGACGCCAGTGGCGGATTAAGAAATAAAAGGTCGTGGAGATATCGCGATGCCCGCGCCCTTACGGCACGGATCCTTTGATAGGCGTGTAAATCATGACAGATGCACGCATCAGGAGCAATTCCTACGGAGCTATCGGAATGATCGGACTATCGCACCTGCCCGCCGCGTGCGCGGCGTTCCGTGGTTTTGTCCAGGGCCGGACACCTTGTTCAAGCTTGGTCACGGCCGCGGGTGATACGCTCGTATCGTCTATTGATAAACGTCGGTTCTTCTACCGCCGACGATAATAGGCATCCCATGCCAGTTTGATATCGAAGAACGTCCATTCCCGGCGACGTCCGTAGGCTGGGCTCGGACGGCTGGAGCACTCGTTCAAAGTGCTCTCGCGCTGGAACTTCATGAACCACGCGGTGGATTTAGGCTTACCCGTTCGAGGCAGCCGTGATCTGACGGATGATGCCGCTGTGGGCCCAGTGATCATGCGGGTTGGCGAGCGAGGCCGGGTCGGCCAGGTAGGCCCGAAGCTTCTGCAGGGCGGCGTCGTCCGGCGCCTGGTGAAGTTGCGCACGAAGCTCGTCGACGGCCAGGACCGCGCCTTGTTTGGCGGCCTCGGCCAGCATTTCGCGCAGTTGCATCTCGGTTAAGACAAGCGCATGCAAGGCTTCCACTCGCGTAGGCGGCGGACGATACGACGTGTCGCTGGCGCTTGAATGCGCTGCGGCGACCATGTGAAACGAAGCGGAGATTGTCCATGCCAGACGCGCAACCCCATCTCACCACGAAAAAGGATACGCAGCGTGGCTCCATCTGGCGTAAGTGGGATTTGCATATTCATGCTCCCGGCACAAAGCTCTCAAACGCCTTTGGGCAGGCGAGCGACGCCGTTTGGACTGCCTTTATAACGCAGCTTGAAGCGAGCGATGTTCAGGTCTTCGGCATCACTGACTATTGCAGAGACGCCCCCGGCGGAACGACCGTTGGCGGATGAGGACATAAAAGGTCTCAGAGATAATCGCGATGTCCCGCGCTGTTGCGGCGCGGATCCTTAACGGACACATGAATCATGGCAGATGAGCACATTTGGCACAACGCCCATGAAATATCGGATATCGCACTTGCCCGCCGCGTACCCGGCATTCCGTGGTTTCGAAGGCCGGACACCTTGTTCAAGGTTAGTCACAGCCATCAGCGATACGTTCGTATCGTCCGTTGATAGACGGCGGTTGTCCTACCGCCGGCGGTAATAGGCGTCCCACGCCAGTCTGATGTCGAAGAACGTCCACTCCCGGCGACGCCCGTAGGCCGGGCTCGGCCGATTGAAGCACTCATTCAGATTCGTTTCGCGCTGAAATTTCATGAACCACGGGGCGGATTTAGGTTTGCCGCGCGCCGTGACCGCGATCTTGCAGATGATCCCGCTGTGAGCCCAATGATCGTGCGGATTGGCAAGCGAGTCAGGGTCGACCAGATAGGCACGAAGCTTCTGCAAGGTCGCATCCTCCGGCGCCTGATGGAGTTGCGCCCGCAGCTCGTCGACGGCCATGGCTGCTCCGCGTCTGGCGGCCTCAGTCAGCATCTCGCGCAGTTGAGCGTCAGTTAGGACAACCGCCTGCAAGGCTTCCATGAGCAATGACTTTCGTTGGTGGGAGTGGTGCGACTGGAGATCACCGCACGCCCATTGACTCACAGCCGAAAAATGACGTCAATGCTACAGGGAAGTAGTCGCAAATGCGGCGAAGTCATGCGGCGTTTGCTTCAGACGGAGACCTAGGCGTTACGTCAGTAAGCTGCGTGTCCGTCGCGCTCGGACGACCGGCAATGAGACCAGTCATTTCTAAAGCCACGCCAGATGCTACTCATTGTTCAAGATAAAATCCTCAACAATAGTTCGAGACAATGCTTATACTGTGGTATCGTCTTATCAGAGCACCTTAGGGGACGGTAGCCATTCGCGCTCACGGTGGGAGGGGAAACGGACTTGCTTATTCCTCAGCGAGGTCGGGCGGCGATGGCTAGTATCCGCGTCCTCATCACATTGGCCAGCGTACTCTTTGCATTCGCTGTGTCACCACGCTTGGCGATGGCAGCAGGCAATAATCCCTTCGACCTTGTCCTGCCTTTTGGACATACCAATGTGCTGCAGGCGGCCACCATTAGCGGTGACGGCAAGTGGCTATTCACCGCCGATGTCCAGGGAACGGTCGCCTTCTGGCGGGTCGACCTCGACGGCAAGTCGGTGGCCCGCCTGAAAATGCCGGAAGGCAAGGTCGGCGGGCTTGCAACCAACCGCGACGGGTCGCTGGTCGTGGTCGTCGTCGGCACCAAGGATGGCGACAAGCGTACTAGCTCCGCCAAGGTGCTGAGCACGGACACCTTCACCGAGGTCAACCACGTCACCTATAATGAAAAGGCGATCCTCACGGCTGCGATTTCGGATGACGGCAAAAAACTGGCCACGGCCGAGGATCCCTTCCGCATCGTTGTAACCGATCTCCTAACGGGAGGGGCTGTGAATACCGGCGCGCTGTCTGGCCGGCCTGGCGACCTGAGGTTTATTGACGGGGACAAAGCCCTGGCGGAGTCCGAGGAAGGCGTTGGGATCCTTGTCCGGCGCATCAGCGACCTTGCGCCGATCCGCCCGCCGATACCCATGCCGCAAATGCAGGCTCCCGTTACCGCATTCGATCCGATCGCCAACCTATCTTATGTCTTCCAATTTACAGCGGCAAAGCCATCCTACCAAGCTTTCTCGCCCGATTTTGCGACGACCGACGGAGTAAAAGTGCCGATTCCCGTCGTACGTCCGACCACGATTGCCACAAGCCCAGACGGCAAAATTATCGCATTTGGCGGCTTTGGCACGATCAGGTTGCTCACCAAAGACGGCGCCCGCCCCGGCGCGCCGATCAGCAATGGCCTTGGGCCATTCGGCGACCACGACACCCTGTTATTGTCGTTCGTCGGCCCATCTAGGATTCTCTCGGTCAATGAAGACGGGACAATCGCAATCTTTGACACGCATGACGGCTCGCTGAAGAAGCAGATCAATCCGCTGCCGGGCTTGGACCAGGTCCGCGGCGCTTTCTTCACGGCTGGCGGACGATCGCTGGTGATGGTACGCAGGCCGCCCGACGATTTTTCTGCCCCAAATAGAATTACCGCACTCAATCTCATCACCTCACGGCTCATCCGGTTGCCGGGCTATCTCGCCATCCCGCTGCCAGCTACCGATGGCCTCGTCACGTTTGCGACCGACAAGACAGGCGACGAAGAGACCCAGCGAATCCGCCTCTTCGCCGCGGGCGCGCCGGAACCAACATGGTCCCATGAGCTTCCCGGATACCGCATTGCCAAAGCGGCGTTTGATCCTTCGGGCAGCCACCTGCTGCTAGCCGACCGGTACGGGAAGCTGGACCTCTACGACTGGCCGTCCATGGCCCATCGCCAATCGTTCGACGGACACCAAAACCTGCCGACTTGCCTCAAATTCTCTCCTGCCGGCGATCGCTTCCTGGTCTGCGATGACGACTGGGTCAGCGTCTACAAGATCGAGACGTCGGCGCCATTGTGGACATCGACGGACTTTTGGGCGCCTCGGGACGGCGTATTTTCGATCGGTTGCGGTTGCCTGGTTCTTGGCGCCCGAGGCGGCCTTTACCAGGTAGACTGGTCGACCGGCGCCAATCTGAAGATACTCGCGCAAGTCGACGATCCACTCGTCGTGCCGAGCGCCCTGTCGATCTATGCGGTGTTCCAGGATGAGGCCGGCAACATTCTTGCTAGCGGCGAGTACGGCAGCCTGGTCAGTTTGAAGTTGAAGGGCGTATCCTTCGAGGCCTTCCATGGCGATAGGGCCGAGCTTGAGGCGATCACGCAACTGGGCGCCGCAGGCGCCGGTGGCCTAGTTGTCGGCACCGGGCTTGGGTTGACGCTGTTTTCGTCCGTAGACTTCTCGCAGGTTGCCCGGCTGTTTCTGTTCTCTGACGATCGGTGGCTCGCAGTCGCCAATGATGGGCGCTTCGACACCAACGATTTCTCGCTCGTACGGGACATCGTCTGGTCTTTTCCCGAACAGCGGCGATCGCCACTCCCCGTAGAACGGCTGGCGCAACCGGCCTTCGTTCCGCATCTGCTCTTCGATATCGTCGACGGCAAGCCATCAACCCCGATCCCGCTCGATACGCTCCAGGCAACACAACCGACCGTCACCCTTGATGTACGCCTAGCCGACCGGCACAGTGCGCGAGCGACGCTCACCGTCACCGGACCCATCGAACCCGCCACCGGCGCGCCCGAACCGGTCGAGGATATCAAGCTTTTTTTGGACGGCCGACTCGTTCAACGCTTGGCTCCTAGTCTGCTTGATAAGAACGATGAGGTTACCGTGATGGTAGCGCTGCCGACAGCGCCGATAGGGGCGATACTTGCATTCAAGGCCTATGCATTCAGCAAGGCGGGAATCAAGAGCAGTGACGCGACGCAAGAGTTGACGCTTGAGGAGGGCGTCGGGCCTTCTCATCCGCCGCGATTGTGGCTTGTTACGATCGGCGTCGGCGCCAATGGCGCCATCGGCTTCGAGCTCTCCTATCCGCCGCGCCAGGCGCTCGACATGCAAGAGACTCTGCAGGATCTCTTCCGCCAGAGCGGGTCGCTTCAGACTGTGTTACTGCCGCTGATCTCTGCCCACGACAAATACGGGCTGATCGGTCTTTCGCCTTCCTCGACACTTCCAACGCGCGATAACATCTTGGCCGTTCTTGCAGGTCTTGCCGGCGCGGCCACCCCGCCCCCGACTCTCGTTGCCTGGCCGCACGACGAGACCGGTCGTGCCCTGTCTGCGGATCCCGACGATATCATCGTAATCTACTATATGGGCCATGGTCAAAATACCGATGGCCGTTTTTCTATCACTCCCTATTCTAATGGCCCGGCGGCGACTTTGATTTCCGAAGCCGAAATCGCCGACGCCCTCGAGCTGATACAGGCGCGCGCGCAGATCCTCATCCTGGATACCTGCTATTCGTCGAGCGTCGGTAAGAATCCAGGGTTTAAGCCCGGCCCTTTTTCGAGCCCCGGCTTGTCGCAGGTCCTGTTCGATAAATCGATTCTCGTGGTCGCCGCGGCCGCGGCCCAGGACGAGGCACAGAGCATCGGCGAAACGCCGCTGACGGCGGCCATGAAAAGCAGGATGCCTGCAAACGCCGATGGTGAGCAGACCACGCTCAATGATTTCTTCAACTACGTCGAGGATCGGGGAGCAATAATTGCGACCGCGCGAAGCGGGAAGACGGGCAGTGTGGTCAGCGCCCCCGCCTTCTTACGGCTCTCGCGCTCGATCATGCTTGAAGCGACAAAAATCCTGATCACCAACCAGTAGGAGAACGCCTTGCACCGGGTCAGCCTTTTGCTCTTTTCAACCGTGCTTTGCGCCACCGCAGTTCAAGCGGAGGAGCTCGAACTCTCAGGCGTGCCCTTCAACCTGCAGGCAGGTAACGAGGTCTTAGCAACAGCCAAGGAGGTCAGCCTATCGCTGGTTACGCTGTTGCCCGCAAACGGAGAACGAACGCCGAAAGCGTGGCGAGATGGACTAAAGCAGCTTATGGACCAGCAGGACATCGTGTTCGACGGAGATTCTGTTGAACTTGCGTTCCGCCTCAACAGCGTGACGTCGTTCCAGGGTCTCGCCGGAATTGAGAAGCCGGTTAGCCTGGTTGTCAAACGCGACGGCGATCTATCCGGCAAGCTGAGCATATTGCTCGACACCGAGCTCAAGAGAACGGTCATGAAGGGCCTCGCTGAGGTTCGAAGCGGGGTCAAGGCTTTTTCAGAGATCGGCAACTCCCCACCGGAACTGGCGGATCAATTGCCCCAAATCGCCGCCACTTATGGTGCCTACATGGACGTCATTTCACAGGCAACTAAGCCACTCTCGATCCTTCTCCTGCAGCAGCTCGACTCTGAAACAACCTTCCTCGACGGGGCGCTCTCCAAACTGCAGGCCGGCGACAAGCTCGACGACCTGCAGCTTTCGGCCATCAAGACGATCGCCTCGGACAACGTCGCCCGGCTCGGCGTTCTGGCCGAGCCCCTGGGCGCGGATCGCGACCAGGCGAAGGGCAACAACGGCTCTTTCAGGATGGAGGTGTCGCTATGGTCATACGACAAGGGAAAGAAAACGCAAAAGGACGGATACCGCGTTCGCTATCACCCCGTCGCTAGAACCATCTTTGACGATTTTCCAACGTTCACGACGCCCGCCACCGCGTTTGTCCCTGAGGCCTCCCTGTGCATCGTCGCCGTGGACCCAAAGACCGGACGCAATGTCAGCGATACATTCTTTGGCAGCATGGAAAGCCTTGCCCTCGATCCCGAGCACAAGGTCGATCTGACCTTCACGACCAAACCCGCGAGTAATTCAAGATGCGAAAAATAATTACGAGAGGTGTCGAAGTCATCTTGGCAATCTTTGCCCTGTTCGGCGGCTTCATCACCAACATCTCTCCCCCGGAACACTCGGTATCGACCGGCTTTGCGAGCATCATCGCACTCATCCTGTTCCTACTCATCGTCTTCACCCGCGCCGGCCAGAAGCTCACGGACGGCGTGCGCAGGCGATGGCTGCAGGTGGCGGTCTCCTGCGGTGTTGCCGCTTTCGTTCTCCTACTAATCTATCTGCCGATGAAAGACGCACTGGCATTCACTATGCCATCATCTGGCCAGGAATTCATTGGTGGTTTCTGGCTCTCCGCCGATGCGATAGCCGCCGCACAGAAGCAGCAGGTGACCGATCCGGCCGATATTCTCGGCCTATTCGGGCCTTCTTCGCTGCTGCAGGTTTGGCCGCCTGCGTCGCACTGGCTTGCCGTCGTCTCGCTCTATTTTCTCTATGTTCTTAGCGTCTGCGCGGTCCTGGGCGCCATCTTCGCCCTCAGCGAGGGCATTGGGGATACGACTGCGGGTGAGATACCTGCGGCGTGAAACTATACGCCCAGCAGGTCTCCAAGCTTTTCCGTAACCGGGCGCAGGGGATCAACGAGCCCTAGGTCATAGATCATTGTCGTTTCAAGATTCCCCTTGTGATCGACATAGTGGGATATGGCTTCGTGGGAGACGCCCTGCCCCGCCAGCATCAGTGAAATCGCGATCCGCTTGAGATCATACAGTTGAAAATAATCCGGCACGTCTGGTAACGCCTTGAAGCGTGCCAGCCCCTTGCGGAAGTTATCGCGCGGCTGCGCCGGGTCAGCGTGCGATGGGAACACCAGTTCGCTTTCTGGCCAACGCGACTGCTGCGCCCTTACCATGTCGGCCACGCGGCTATGAATCGGCACCGTGCGATAGGCATACTCATAGGCGGCGCGCGAAAGCTTGATCCCCTTGGTATTGTGTTTGTGCCAAACCAGTTTCTCGAGGTCGAAGTGCTTGAACTTGGCCGTAGCTAAGTCGCTCGGCCGCGCCATCGTCAGGAACAAGATGCCCATCAGGTTGCACAATTCCAGCATCTGGTCGTTGGCAGTCTGCGCCGCCGCCTTGGCAAGCGCGGCGTTCCGCTTCTGAAAACCAGTCAGGTCCTCGATCTCCGGCACCGCTTCCAAGACCGGATAGAAGATGTAGGACGCAATTTGGCGTATCTGCTCGGTGGAATAGTCGCGGCGTTTCCGGACGACCTTCCGGAGGCGGATCGGATCGCAAGGATTGCGCATATCCACGAGCTGCATGCGTATCGCCCAGTTGAACAAGGCCAAAATATGACGCAAGCCGCTGTTATACATGTAGGGTGAGACGAACTGCTTTTGATACCGCTCGATATCCAACGGCTTGATGGACGACAGGGGCCGATCGCTAAACATCGTCCCGAAATCGGCATATCCCTTTCGAGTATTGTGGCCGCGCCGAGTGGTACGCTGCGGGGTACGTCTCAGCCATTTCGCCACGAACAGCGCAAAGGATTTTCTGTGGCCTTCGCTAAGTTCGCTCATATGGCTTTCCCAATAGCGATCTATGGCCTCACGGACCGTCAGGAGATGCGTGCGGCGGGAATCGGCCTGGTCAAAATCCGGGTTCTCTCCTGCCTCAAGTTGCCGTTCACGTTGGCCGACCACCAGTCGCGCCGATGCCACGTTGAGGACGATGGTGGACCCGAGTGCCTTGCGATAGCGCTTGCCGTTAAATTGGTAGGAATGGACAAACGACTTATTCCCCAGCGCTGTCACCCGCAGGCCTAGCCCCGACACCGAGCCATTGCGAATATGACCGTCCTCTCCCCTCGGGTAGTCCCAATAGATTTCCTGGTCTTTTTCTCCGGGGCACCTCGTGCTAAAAACAAAAGTATCAGTCAAATATAACTTCGGCATTCCATGTAAATTTCATGTAACGAATTTATATCAAATGTTACATGACGAGTGAAGTAATGATGATGATCAACATCGAAAAATGATTATTTTATATCATCTTACATTATTTCGACACATTCGAAATAATGCCATTTTGCGGCTCTTAATCAATTGGTCGTGGGTTCGAATCCCTCCCGACCCACCATTAGTTTCAAATACTTACAGTATATCTGCTGGAAAAAACTATCTTATGTAAATTTGATGTAACGGAACTATTTCGGCTCCAAAAAAGGGTGTGCGTTCGAATCGCGTCGAGTGGGCCCAACTTTTTCAGAGCTTTATTCCACCGCTGAAAGATGCTCAAGCAGCGCCGTCAGGAGTTCTTCTTCACTCAGTTTCGCTTCCGACGCCCAACGCATTGCGGCTTCGGCGGGATTGCCGAGGCTGCTTAGATCAGGCTGACCATTGATATGTGGCAGCTCGCTGAGTTTCTTAACGAGAAGCTCAGTCACCCTATCCTGATTTTTCCTTGCAAATGCCTCAAGGTCCTTCGCAGCTCGCTGCTTTCCCCTTCGGCGCAACGTCGCCGCCAAACGCTTTTCGAGCCTTTCGAACCGTGATCGCGCTATGCCAGCTCTCTGGTCCAGGAAATCAGTCGTGTCGCTCTTCGTAAGCGTTACCTGCGGGCTGAGATGCAGTAGGAACGCGGGAACGTTGTCAATGAACGGGTCGACGATTTCGAGTTGACGGTCGGGTGTGAATTCCAGCCATTCCCGGATGACAGTGTTGATATGAAGATCGCCGAGCCCATACCCGATGCAGATAAGGTTCGTCACAAAATTGAGATGCGCCCGAAAATGCTTCAGCATGCTTTTGGGCAGAACCTGCTGGCTCCGCGCGCCAAATTTGAACGCGCCCGACAGGAGACTCCGTCGGAGAAACTGCATTTCTCCCATACTGTCGGTATAGGCGATTTCGTTTGTAGCCTTGACCCTGCCATTGGGAGCGCCCGGGAGTAGGTAGAATAGCTCCTCATTTGCAGCACGCAGCGCATCGATATAGCCGTAGGTGCTTGAGCCTTCCGGCAGAAATTTCAACAGGTCTTTACCATCATTGAAGGTGAAAACATCAAGCGCGCCATGAATCTTCATCAAATAGATGCCCGGCTGCAATGGATTTGGATAAGACATGGCTTTGTTGTCGAGCTGGTCCCAGGTCAGCGTTTCTGCCCTCAGCTCTCCAATCGCTCGTCCTGTTTGGTCGCGTCTCGGCAGACGTATAGTGGAAGAACCAAAACCAGTGTGGAGGGGAATCGAGAGTCGAGCAGCAATCGTTTCGATCATAACGTCGTGGTTTAGGGAGAACACCCATAGCGGCGTCGAGTCATTCATCAGCGCGCCGATGCCGTCGAAGAGGGGAAGATGCGTATCGAGAAAGGCACGGTTGTTGATCTGCCGATAATACAGCAGATAGTAGACCATCTCGATTAGCCACGAATAGAGACCATGATACTCGTTGCCTCGCGCACCTACGTGATTATGGCGCATGAACTGCGTTTCCAGATGGCCGAGCAGCGCCTCGTAGTGCATATCCGGCCGCACCAGCACCGAGATGAAGTCTTCAATCACGGCATCGGAAAATGCGGCGCCCTGGGAACGCCAACCCATGGCAAATTCCCGCAGCTTTTCGGGGGTAAGCCAGATCTTTAGTTCGTTCGTAAGTTCCCAAACAAGCGGCATCCCGGCTTCGTATGAAGCACCAGCGCCAAGAAATAATCCTGTGATCGGTTTCATTTGCACTTTATAGTCGAATTTTTTCTGGCCCGCGAGGTTGACGATGGATGCGGTCGCCACGTTGCCCATTTGCTTGGGTTTCGGACTGCCTTTCAACTACATTCGTCAACGGAGTGAGACGTGCGCGATCAAGACGTAAGCAGGCTGCTCGGCCGCGATGCACAGCGAAAGCAAGAGCGAAAACAAGCGATCCTGGACGCGTTGGCCGCCGGCGCCATTCCTGTTTCTGGTGAGATCCGTGACGCCATTGCGAACCTGTTTATCACCGACGCGCTTGAGGTACTGCGCTTCCATCCGGGGTTTGATCTCGAAGACAAGATCCGCTCAATCCGTACGACGTTGCAGCTTTTTGATCAGGCAGCCGCGGATCTGACTGAGGCTCTTGCTGCGTTTGACACATTCAGCCGACGGCCTGAATTTTCGTACCGTTCCCACCGCGCGGAGCATGAGGCGATTGAGAGGCGGATCAGGAAAGAGGTCTTCGCGTTTTCCGAACTTGCCCATAGTTTGCAGGATCATTGCCGCCGCATCAGATCACGGTGGGAAAACCCGTCGATCGCACAGCGCATTCCGTTGTGCTTCCGGGAGGATGGACTGCATGACTTCATATGCGGCCTGCGCACAGCCCTTCATCACAAGCTGATGGTTGACGCAGACTGGGAAATCCGAGGTTCTGGCCCGGAGGCGACCTCGCACTACCTATTTAAACGCAGCGAACTAATGGACACCGATGCTGACTGGAACAGCTCAGCACGGCGGTACCTTGCAAGCGCCGGCGATGTGATCGATGTCGGCACGGTGGCGTCCCTCTACCATAGGCGGGTGCATGACTTTTACGACCACCTGCTCGGTGAAGCGGATACAGACCCGCCACCGGCAGTCGCCGACTATCGCCATTGCTGGACCTTTCATCGACAACGCAGCGCCAGGATGACCTGGAACTTACTAATTAACGAGTTCCTTAAGCGGAACATCGATCCATACGCGTATCTTGAACGTTATCTTACGCCCCATGAGCTTGAAGCGGTCCGACTGTTGCCGCAAAGTTCACGCGAACAGGTAGACTTCATCGTTAGGGCCGCCGATGAGTTTTCAGCCTGCGATGATAATTTGAGAGCGGCGATCTACCGGCTGTTTCGCGTGCCTGCCGAGACTATCGCCTAAAGACCGGGTTCAAAAATTGGCAGCACAAACACGGGGCTTCGTGCGCCAGTGTTTGCAGAGTTAGTTGGAAATGGGCCACCAATAGGTCGAGCCGTAGACAGGGATATTGCCGTGCTGCGTCCAAGTGAAACGCTTCCACATATCCTGTTTGGGATTGCCTCCGAATTTCGCCTCATCAGCGAGATTCGTGTATGCGTATTCTGTGAGCCATGTCCTCTCGGCCAACTTAATTTCCGTCAGTTTTGCAGCATAGTTTGCCGCGCGGCCGACCCAAACGATATCGTTGTCACCGCGGACACCAGTGCGCGCTGCGCACACTGTGCTTGTGTCGATACCCACCACTTGGCTGACCGCGAAGGTATTCCCGGAATATTGCTTAGTGAGTGCTGGGTTAATGATGCTCTGGACTGCCCAGTTAATTTTTAGGCCGCAGATCGCCGCATTGGTGGTCTGCCTGTTTCCGATAAACACGCCCATGACGCGATCCCCGTCATATGAGGTGATTACCCCGTTCCCCTCGCGAATGATCTTGCCGGCGCAAAAAAGGAAGGACTTATAGATCTCGGCGGCTTTTTGCCAACCTAGCGTATCGACCATATTGGTGGAGCCGGTCAGATCCGCGTAGAGCACCGTGGCGCGATCGAATTGCACGGCGTCATTGGATAGCTTCAGGTCAGTCGGAGAGGGCACAACCTGGCCGTCACGCGTTGACCATTGCTCACGGAACGTCTGCGTCGCATGGTCTTGAAGATCCTTTAACAGGCCCATGAACTACCCATTGTTCGGCCCCATGAGTTTGAAATGGTCGCGCAGCCGGTTGCAGGCAGGCGCCAGAAGAGCGGCCATGTCTTTCCCAGGTTCAAACCGATAGGGAACGGTGGTGATCCCGGCCATGTCACTAGGCAATTTCACCTTTTCATCACGTGGCTCCATCAGAATGGCGCGACGGCGGCCAAGACGGCCCATAAACAGCCCAAGCTCCAGGATCACATTGTCGCGCGGCGACGGCCAGTCCTGCCCCCTGTAGGCGGTGACGTCATCGGCGTGCGCGATCGCAATGGCAAAATCGGAATCATCGACGGCTGCCTCCAAAGCTTCCATCGTATAATTGGCGACGCGAAACACCCCGTCGGTCCAGACTGTGCAGGTGAACGGGTCGTGTTCAAACGCATCCTGAACGGTCCGCGCAATCGGAAGTCCTTCGACTGAGGAAATGATGAAGACGCGGATCTTGTCTCGATGGACGCCCACCAGTTTGTTGCGTTCCAGAAGGCGCCGGGATAGCTCTTGGGCAATTGCCCGATAAAGCTGCGGATGGCGACTTGCGATATCAGCGAACTGCGGTTCGGTGAGCTTCGCAACCACAATTGAAGTCTGGGCGACAACCGTGGCGGAGCGTTTCTGTGTCGGCTGGATGGCCGCCATTTCCCCGACACTTTCGCCCGGACCGCGCACGGCGACGCGATGCCCGTTGACAACGATCTGCACCGTGCCGGCCAGGATAAAGTAGATATCGTTGGTATCGCTCTCCTGCTGCATCAGCTCGGCACCTGCAGCATATTCCTCGATAGTGCAGTGATCGGCCACTTCCTCGACAAGTGGCCCGTTGCCCAGCATCATCTTCTGCGCGGCAAGCGCCTCGAGGCGCAGACGGCGACCGGCATCGCCCTCGAACCGTTCTCTCATGAAATTTCTGATCCCCCTAAGTCAGAATCTAATTCAACCCACGGATGATGACAACCATATTGCCCGACCTGCAATGACTCTGCTGTGCATATCTGCCGACATACCACCTCATATGCAGGCTATTGGGCGACGTGTCCCGCCTGCACCTGTAGCCGACGCTCGGTCGGGGGAGAGAAATCAACAGAACATTCCAGACTCGCGCCAAGGCCCGTATGTTGTCTTCAATCATCGCTTGCAGTCCATCGTGACGAGCGGTCATATCAGCGCCGCACGGCAGTTCTTGTAAGGGGAAGAGATGAGAATCACGCGACGGCTATTCATCGTACCTTTGGCAAACAATAACCATGGAAAATCGACCATGATCAGGGCGCTCGTTGCGCTTGGAATCAGTACGGAAATGAAACTCCACCGCAAGGGTGCGCGTGAGATGTATAGCCCATGGGCCAATCGGATGATTGATGCCTATGTTTTTGGGAGGTCTTATCAGGAGCGGGAAAGAGGCCAACGTGGGTCGGTTGAAGCTGCGCTCGATGCTAATGATCCTGACTGGAGAACGCGCGAGCTGATTATCATGCCGAGCCACGTCGCTTCGGTGGATCACCCTGACATTCTGGATATGATTGATCTGGCCCATTCGGCGGGATTCGATGTTGTAGCGGCATCAGTTATCTTCAGTTGGGACGGCGGCGACAATCGCGCGGATTTCCCGAATATATGGCGTATGCCCTGGGATGAACGATGGACCATCCCTAATCCATGGACGGAGGACAATCTGCAGGACCAGTTGGAAATGTTGGGCCGTGAACTCTGGACGCGGATTTGCAAAAAGCAGACCCCATGAGCCAAAACTCAACTTTGTTAAGTTGAGGAGCCGAACATTCCGACCTGGTTCCGGCGCGATGGCAGCCATCGATGCCGCAGGCATTGTCGAATCCTACAATTGACCGGGAGCTAACACTTTTGCGAGTAGCGATCTGGCCGGAATGCTGGTCATCTCCGGCGCAGCAGCCACGCGCACTCTCGGAAACATTTGGAGGCAAGACATGTCCCACGGCGAGTCCTTCACCTTTTACACCTACGCACGCGTCGATGACGCTCGTGACGATCGCTGGGCCTATACCGGGATTCCAGACGAGTTCTTTGATAGCGAGGGCGCCGCGCGCGAGGCGCTTCGTCAATTGCGCAGAGACGTAGAGAGCGATCCCAACGATCTTTGGGTGCCGATGCAGTTGGAGAAGATCGAAACCCTCCCCATCTCGAAAGAGAGCATCTTCGCCTTGCTGAACGAAGGCGTAGGCGCGTTCGTGAAGCGCTACGAGATTATCGACGTCATTAAGTGAGATTCCACCCTGAGCGGGTGGGAGGGGAGCGCGAGGGGAAGCGGCCACGGGGCTCCCCTCGCCCTGGCGTGGTCGGATCGACCTTGGCCGGGGCAAGGCATCCCGCGCCATACCGGCCAAAGGAAAAGCCCGGAGACGAGTCCGGGCCTTCTGGTCGTATCGGTCAACGGGCTATGCCGAGGCTTCGGGCAGAGCTTCCTGCCCCTTGGTACGCATCGGAAGTGGAAGCCATCCCTTGCCCGCAAGCTGCGTCTCCGCTTCGGCCACCGCCTCGGCCTTCGCGACCTTCTCGATGGCGCGCACCACCTGCGCTGAACATCCCGCCTCGTCCAGCACCTCGGCAATACCCGCCTTGCTCAGGCGGTTGAGGAACGTCGCATCCGCCGTCCAGTGCTGCCGCATGTCGAGGCTGACAGCCACGGCGACCTGCTCGGCATTGTCCAGCCGACTGCGGCTCTGGTCATTCTTGATCTTGACGCCGTTGAGGTTGGCGGCGGTGACGTACGCCAGCAGTTCGAGGAGCTTATCCGTGGGCTGCTCAAGCAACCATGTCCACAGGTCGGCGGGTTGGCCGGGAAGAGTGTCGCCCCACGCTTCCTTCATCGCCTGCCATGCCGCAAGAGGGCGAGCCTCGCCCGGCTCCTTGATGGAAGGGGCAAGCTCACGGCGCTGGCGGCTCACTTCCACCGCCGCATCGAAGGTCGTGTAGCCGCTCTGGAAGATGCGGCCCACCAGCGGATAGAGCAACGCGGCAAGGGCCACCGTAGGACGGTTGGCAAGCTCCACCCGCAGCGCAGCGGTGCGGATAGCGGTCAGTTCCTCCACCAGCGCGGCGGAATACCCTGCCTCCGGCTCCGGCGCGGACGACGCAGGAGCCTCACCTCCGCTTTCGTCCTCCTGTTCCCTGGCATCCGCCCGCCGCAGGTGTTCCAGCGCCTCGCGGTCCTCGGTCTTCACATAGCCCCTGCCCGCCTGCGCCGCGCCGAACTGGTCGAGATAGACGATGCACCCGGCCAGCGCCTGCTCCTGCGGGTCATAGGTTTTGGAGCCGTTGCGGATAGCGTTGATGTGCCGCTCGATCTCGACCAGCCGCGCCTCGTCGGCCTCGATGGCGGGATCACCGTCGTCGTAGGCTTCCAAGTGCGCCTGCTCCTCGTTAAAGCTCTCCCCTAACGCGGACAACTCGGCCTGCTCGTCCTCCGCCAGTTCGCGGGTCTGCGGGTAAATCCGTCCGTAACCGCCGCCGTAGCCCACCGATGCGTCAAGAGAGGTTTCCAGCCACGCCCACCCCTCGATTTTGAGGGGTTCCGCTGCCTGTTCCAAAGCTTCTATAACAAGCCGCGTCAGCAACGGCTGGTCGGTCAGGAAGGTGCCGCTGTCCTCGTTGAACAGGTCGCGGACAATCCCGCCGCCTGCGGCCTCATAGGCTTCCAATCCGACGAACCGGACCAGCCGGTCGGTGCTGCGCACGTGCTCGCGGGTCAGCATGGCACGCAGGCTGCGCGGGTCGCGGTTGTAAGAAGGAGCCTCGAACCACACCCGCTCCTGTTCCTCGTGGCTGTCGCTGATGGCGAGGGCACGGGCCTGCTCGATGCTCATGGCATCCTCGCGCAGCACGTCCAGCACCTTCGGGGCAAGCCCTGCCAGCTTCAACCGCTGGCGCACGGTGATGACCGACTGGCCGAACCGCGCGGCGATGTTCTCCGGCGCCATGCCGTTCCCGGCAAGCTCGCGGTAGGCGAGGATTTCGTCAACGACGTGCATGGCCTCGCGCTGAACGTTCTCCGCCAACGAGAGTTCCGTGGCATCGTCCGCCTGACGCAGGGTGCAGGGAATGGGCGCATCCTCCGCCAGCCGCCCCTCCTTGGCCAGCAAACGCAGCGCACCGAGGCGGCGGGAGCCCGCCATCACCTCGTATTTGCCCTTCTTGGCCTTGCGAATGGTGAGCTTGTGGATAAGGCCATGCGCCTCGATGCTGTCGGCCAGTTCCGACAGACCCGCTGCTGTATTCACGCGGCGTACGTTGCCAGCGCTCGGCACCAGCCGGTTGAGCGCAATGCTCTCATCTTCGTGCTGGATGCTGATGATGGTTGGGGCCACGGCGGTTTCCGTGGCCGTTGTCATGGTGTTCATAGGTCTTCTTCCTTCCTTTTGATTGTCTTCGTCGAACACAGGGCAGAACCGCGTTCTGCTTCCCGGGGCCGCGCGAGCGGTGGGGTTGGAAGGGGACAACAGTCTTCGCGGGGAACCGGCTGCACGGAACGCAGCGCAAGCGCAGTGAAGGAAGCTGGGCGGAAGACCTGTTTGGGGAGGAGAAGGGGCAACGCCCCTCGGTCCCCGTAAAACAAACAAAGCGGCGCGAACCGCGACTCCTTTGTTGATTTTACGGTGAATAGGGTTTCCGCCGCCGCTGGACGGATTCCGGCGGCAAAGATTCGATCGTACGTCCTGGCGCGGCTGCGGCGTGCCCTGCCTCCCGGACAAGACGCAACACGTCGCGGGTGTTGCACGCCTCGAACTCGGAATCGCCGAGGCGAACCCGGGCACGCTGCGCGGCTAGCCAATCCTTGTAACATCGGCCGGCGATGAACGTGACCGCCGCTATAGCGCCCGGCCATCCTCCCATTCCGATGAGTTCTTTCAATATCTCTATGCCGTTCATGAGACGAACCGTGACCTGTCGTTGACGTCTCAGGCTAACCCGCTCCAGGGACAGTTAAATGCGAAAATGGCCAGATAATCGGCTCGCTTCGAGCCCTGCGTAAATGAGGGCGGTGAGCAGATGCTCACGGCTTTTTTTCAAAGGAAAACCAGCGATATGAAATGTACGGTAGAGGTAAGACCTGAAACTGGAAACGATTTTTCTACCTTGGACCGCATTCGACGGATTGCGGATCATTATGGTAGACCGGGCATCGAATCAAAAAAGGGGCAGACCAACAACCGCGTGCGTGCAACCGGTGTTGCGCGCTTTCGTTGGGCAACCCGTTCCCAAGCAAAGATCTTCCAACGTCGTGTCGAGAAGGAATTTGGTAGCCACGTGACGACGCGCCGCTTGGTAAGACGGAAATCCAAAAAATAAGGTGCCGGAGAAAGGTCCGACCAAGCGCTTCTACCATCGCTTTTTGTGATCAAGGATGTTGGCGGAAAAGAAGCGAGAATGGAATCCGCCTGCAGGGCGGGTTCCAAACCAAACAATGAAGAGTATCGGAGAAATCAGCATAGCGGCGGCCGTGAGGCGGGATTTCGGGAATCTCGTCACGCTAAGGGCGGACCAAGGGCAGCCGCAGGAGCCTCAGCATAGCGGCCGACAGGGAGGCGGGACCGACTGCCCCCGCACGTGCGTTCCGATCTCTCATTTTCCCAATCCATCGGAGACGTGGATCAACGTGATTGCGTTAAGCGATCCGGCGCCTCGGTCTTCGCACCAGCGCAGGAATTTAATGGACACCTCGCGAGGAAACGTCGTGTGTTCACGTTGCGGATCTGTGCGGTGAAGAATTCAGGAAAGCGCAGCGGAACTCTCTGCGGTCAATTTTCACCAGATCAGAAGCCCCGATCTTTATCAGGTGCGTCATGGCGAGGATTTTTTACAATATACTAAGGCGATGTAAGGCGGCAGGTTGCTAAGAGGATTTTGAAGGTTTGGCCCATCGACCGGCGTCACGCTCTCCAAGCCGGCATATCCCTTTTGCGAGCGCACATACTCATCATGGCCTACAATATTAAATGCAGGAAGATTTCTCACGGTAATAGCGGTTAAAGCCTGTCCGCCCGGTTTTCGAAATTCTCTCGGGCCTAGGTCCACACCGCTAGCGTCTCGCACGAACTCGCCCGGTATTTGACCGATCTTATTGCTTTCGACCGCACCAATGACAAACCGACCCCAACCTTCTTTATAATCATCCCAGCCTGTTGGGCAGCCGTCAGCTCTATCGAAGGCAACCACTGCGCCGCGCGGTACTGCTCCTATCAGATTGGATGGGCCGCCTGCAGCATACCAGCCCCAGAGCCAACTGGCGCCTATACCAATAAGTCCAATTACACCTGCGGCCAAGTATTTCGCCACACCTCCCTTTAGCTCATCAAAAAACCGAACGGACAAACGCCTATTTTTGGTTTCGACGTCAGGTGTTACCGGCTGCGACATTTCTTCCCCTGTATGAGATTAAGGAGGCGCCACAAACATTTGCCCTGCCCCTTGTCAACAACGCTCATTTCGGCAGTCAGACGGATCTAAGTTATCATCGTAATAGCACACGATGCGCGTACCGCTGTCCTCACAGGGGCCAACCCAGGCAACATCCCCCGGCCGAGCGAATTTGGGAGAAACTTGAGTCCAACGTTGTTTTTCCCGGCGGCTCAAATCAGAGATCCGAAAGCCTTCGACTTTCATATACCCCTGCTGATTTGCCTCGTGGACGGTACGCGGAATAACTGACTGCGGTCCCTTCGCCATGATCGCTCTCTCCTTATAGACTGATGCGCCGACCTATGGCGCAGTCGTTAAAGCATTCTGGAATGCAGATCGCAGCAAAGCATTTTGATGGGCTGCTTCGAGCTGCTGAGAGGGTGTGTCGGGCTTGCCTGGCGCCGTTGGTCCAAGCGAAACCACGATATCATTCGTCCGTGCCCGCGAAGCGGAAAACAGCGACAGCGTGCCTGGAGGATTGGTGTCAATGCGTCTCAAATCAAAAGACGGAGTGAGGTCGCCCGACACGGTGACCACAAACTGCACTTCATTTGAGAACGTTTTTGGCGGCTTAACGGCGACGTTGCCCGGTATGAAATGCGGAAACGCTAAATCATCAATCATGTCGTCAAAGCCAAGATCACCATTGACGAGGATTATCCCCGTTTCCTTAACGGTGAGGGTGAGAGATAGTTCGGCAGCCCAGGTATCCAGCCAAGCCAATCTCCGGACGCCGTCTCCCTGTTGCTTCGCATTCTTCAAATCAAATTCACGCGCGCGGAAGAAGGCTTCCCGTACCTCGCATTTCACGTGATTTACAAGCTTATTGATGAAAAAGGCCGTCGCATGCGGCTCGTTCGAAAGAACCATTTTCGGCACGGTCGTACCGCAGCTCGAAAGCGTGAAGGCGAAACCACAAATGAGACTGATACAATACCGACCCATATCTCAATCCTTAAATACATATTAACAGTCGATTAGCATGGGTTGCATGCATTTACCATTGCAATCACGCAACACTTGCCAGCAACCTTAACTTTACTTTGGAAAAGTCGTCCTTCAGCAAGGCATAAAGCAATTGTTCATTGCCCACGCGCTAAGAGGAGCCGTCTGAAGTAAACTTGTGGAGAATAGAATTGGCCGACGTTGACTACGAGCGGGAGATCGCGAACGCCTTTAACAGCGGAAATGACAGGTACTGGATCCACGGTTTCCAGTATCCGCAGATGAGACGGATCTGTGAACTGCTGCAAACCGATTTTCCTGGGGCCCAACTTCATGAATATAGCGATCTGGACGTTTGCGTTTTCTGCCGCTTTCCGCACTATGTCGACATAACGGCCATGGAGCAGATAGCTCATCAGCGCGTGAAACTAGTCTCACAAGGTCGCACGCGCAATCTGCCGGCTTGAAGCGTTATTCTCCGAGTGCCATTCCAATTGCGTTCAGCGTTCCTTGCCTTGCCTTGCGGGGAAGCCGTGCGCTGCCCAAAGGCTCGGCGTTATCACAAGTTAGCTTCCGCTCCAATTCGCTCGATTCGAGCGACCTTAGCCATTTCGACGCGGACGTCCGCGTTAGAACTGGTGTCCTGAACGCATCTCATAAGAGCGCGAACATCCTTGCGGACGTCACGCATCTTCTAGTTCCGGCGGCAGGATGCGCACCAGATCGCCATGTATCTCGATTTGGTATATTGCTGATAAGAGAGCGATCTGAGTTCCAACAAAAGCGCGCAATTCGCCAAGAGCAGTGAAAAACGCTGCTGGATGAGTCCCGCGTCTCAGCCCACCATAGTGCTCATCCCGATCAAAATGCGGATCACGTCGCCGATCCATGATGTCGTCGAATGTGGGGTATGGTTCGTCGAGAAAGCGCCGGCAAGCAGCGCCGATGGCCCGAACGTGCGCCACACCGGGCGCCTTCTTGCTGAGGATACCCACCGCCGTTGTGCACTCGGCGCGGATCATGTGAATGGACGAAACCACGTGGTCCTCAACCTCGGCCGGAAGAGGATTGAACAATGCACGGCGGTCTTCCAACAAAGCGAGAAATTTGCGGATCGCGTCACGGTCGGAAGCCGGGGGAGTCCATTGAATACCAAAGGCGGGTGTCGAAAAACCGGTAATCCGCTTTAGCATTTCTTGAACTCGGATCAACATCATCAGTGAACCTCCCCTTCCTTCAAGCCATCATGTTGCTAAATTGCTTTCGCGCTGGGCTATCCCCCAAAATGGTTCGACCGCAGGCGGTCCGAATATAGGCGGCGCCGATACGATGCCCCGAAGGAGGCCGAACGTCACCCGCTCCGAACATGAACGAGATTGCCTCACGCGGCTCTAAACGGCAGGGCAAGGATCGCCCATCGCTGGTTCGATATCCCGTAATGACCGTTCGCCGCTTCTTGGCCGTTCGAAATCCAATTTCGCAGAGGGTCAACGGAAACGCGCTGAGATTGACAGCTTCAATGGAAAACCCGAATGGCGTTCCGTCCTGCTCAAGTAGGAACGCCGGGGTGACCCGCATGCGCATCTGGCGCTGACTCATAGTGTTCCAAGTGTTCATCACCCCGAGCACCGTACCAACGGCACCGAGTCCGATTGGGACCAACTCTTTCCAAATATCAGCCATACATCTCTCCTATTTGAATAGGCACGACACCACCTGTGATAGAATTTCCAATAGATGACCATCTACCGCGGCAAATATACACGGCTTTATTTCAATGGCTGGAGCATCGTAGATCGAGAGGTCAAGTCCCGACACCTCTAGCCTAAGGCCGCACCCGCAGAATCGTACTTTCGCTCACGCCGTAGGACCGCGCGATCCGCGCATACGGTTCGCCCTTGGCCTTCCGTTCCATCACCTGAGCCCTTTGACGGGGACTCAGCTTGGGCTTACGTCCAAACTTGACCCCTCGCGCCTTCGCCATCGCCCGACCATTGGAGGTGTTTTCCAGGATCCTCAGACGCTGCACGCGAGCCACCCAGCCGCGGAAGTAGGCGATCACGTCGGCAAAATCGAATGTCGTATCGATGTACGGCTCATCAAGCAGCCGAAGCTGGGCACCAGCACTTTCGACTTCACGGAGGATAAGCACGAGGTCGAGGGGATCACGGGCGACGCGATCCGACACTGTCGCCAGAAGCGTATCACCCGGTTGGAGGCTTGCTAATAGCCGCAGGAATTCCGGCCTGCTTTTCGTGTCTTTGCCGCTCTTCTTTTCACGGACGATGTGGTCGCATCCTGCTTTGCGGAGCCTGTCGAGCTGATAACCAGGATCCTGCTTTTTCGTGGAAACACGGGCATAGCCGTATATCATCGCTGTACCCTGTCAAGCGAACTCACCAGGTTGAGATAAAGGAACATATTAGCATACTTGAATTAGTTCATGTTATTTGAAATTGCGGGCCGTCATAAATCACGACTTTTGCAAGTGCGGTGGATTCACATTCTGTTACGGGATTTATATTTCAGCAATACCTAACGTAGTTGATTTTATTCTTACAAGGACGAGGCCTCGCGCATGGTCGTATGGCCGTCAAAAGTCGTGATTTTTGATATCCAGAATTCGCCGGGGCGAGACGTAATAACCCATGAGGCGCGGGATACCGCCGCCGCATAGCGTCTGCCTTTCCTCATGCATTGACGGGCAGATTTGCGATGAAAATGACCAATGTCACGCTCCTGATGCTATGCGCAATCGCCAGCTACAGCGACGAGCCAGCCAGAGCGCAAGACGCAGAACCGCAGACCTTCTATCCTTCAGACCTTGGCTTCAGGCCACCGAAGACGGCCCCTCAAAATCTAGGGGCGCATGTCGTGCATAAGGGAATGACCACCGGCGATATTGAGAAGGTTCTGGCCAAGGGCGGTTCCAAGGTCGCCATCAGCAGCGAAAAGACCGGGGGCTTTACCGGTCAGGTGAAAGGCGTTCCCTATACCGTCTCGGTACCGGTGCAGAAGGATGTCCTCACGGTCAAAGACACCTCCCGCAATTCCCATTCCGGCGAAGGCGTATCCGCCGATACGGACACACAGGAGATTTCGGCGACGGTCTGGGATACGAACTTTCTCGAACGCGTCGAATTCAGGGCGACTTGGAGCGACCGGCACCATCTGGGCGTTCCTATGAGCGCCGTGGCCCAACACATCAATGACGACTACGGTCAACCCCTCGTCACTCCTTCCAACGGCCTGAACCTCACCTATTGCTTCGACGAGAGCGGCAAGCAGGTGATGTCGGGAGACTGCGGCGGCAACAATACCATTTTGGTCGAAATCAGCGGCCAGAAATGCGTCGACCCCAAGACCGCTACCAGCCTGACGGAGTCGGGTTCGCCCATGTACGCTGGATTGATCTGTGAACTGACCATCTCTTACGTCGATCACCGGGTAAGCAATGCTTTCGGTTCGCAACTGAGCAAGCTGGTCTATCAGAAATTCATCGCGCTTCACGGCGAGCCTGATCCCCGCTAACGGCGCGTCCCCGCCCTTCCGCACTCACCAATCGCTCAAGCAATCTGGAGCCTATCTATGCCCAAAGTCCGTGCCGCCATCATCGGCTCAGTAGCCTTGCTATCGTCTTGCTCGTTTTCCGGCCCTTCGGAGACGGACGTTGAAACAGCATTGGGCATTCAAATCCACGACAACCAGTGCGTGGCGGCCGAAGGCAAGCCCGGCTACATGTGTACGTTCCTGACCGATGGCAATAACTGGTCGATCACGCGCCGCCTGATCAAGACCGAGAGCGGTTGGCAGCCCGTGGCCGGGAATTGACCGGTCAACCTACCTGACGCAGTCCGTCTTCCATCGTATTCTTCGAGAGGCCTTATGACATATCGACTTCCCCTTATACTCGGGCTGCTGATTTTTGCAGGATGTTCCGATCAGTCCTCAAAGGCGGCAGACGGACCAACCGCCGAACAGGCGGTTGCCTATATGGTCTTCGGTCTCGAAGAAGGGACCGTCGTGCCTGTTGGTCTGGAGGGAGATCCCCCGGCGTTTCACCAAACGTCCGCCGAGCCGTTGACGTACGTGGCGGAAAAGGACCCGGCTAAGGTGACCATCACGATTACCCGGCAGGATGATTGCAACTACGCCATCAACTTTGCAGCAAGGGATAATTTCAAATTTTCCCTTGATTTCGGCAAGCTGACATCCGTCGCCATCATCGAGCAGGATTTGGGTATGGGGGCGCCCAAACACGGCACGACCCTCACGGGGGCCCGCATGACCTGCAACGTTGAGGAACAAGGCTTTTGCGAGATGTTCCAAAAAACCTCGTCCTGGCCGTTCCGATTGGAAGACAACGACCCCGGCCGCCTGCCGGGAATGGTGAAGTGCTTCCAAACCAACTTCTGCAAGGGCCAGCCGAGCTGACGGGATGAACATGCATCGCACGTTTCTGATGGTCGGGTTGCTGGTCGGCTGGCCCGCCGCCACGCAGGCGCAGGAAGAGGCGCCGTCGCCGATCCACCCGCAGACCTTCAAGCTCAATCCGGCCGACGGGTGTTATCGCTATAGCGGGGATGCCGTGGAGTTCGTCGGCCGCTTCAAGGCGGGGAGCTACCTCGGAATCACCATGAACACCCTCGACGCCAACGGGCTACCCTCCCCTCCGGACAAGGAGGAACGTGTCCCTGCCATGGACGCCCCGGAATGCCGGACCGAGGCATCGGGGTTCTGGTTCGGGCCACTTCCTCAGTCGAAGGACTACCTCATTACGTTCATCCCGCGGGCGGCGTTCGGGAGTTCCGCCGTGGTCACCCTCTGCGGCCGCACCACACCGCCTCGTTGCTCGGAACGTCAGTATTCGTCGGCGCGCATCACGGTCAGAACCCTGCAGGTGACGGCAGGATCGGCCGGATCCGGCGAACCGTACTTCTTGTCGCGATCGTAATAGTCGATCTTCCAGAAATAGCGGGCGCCGTTGTGCGCGAAGCTACCGAAGACATGTTCGCCGTGCGGATCCTTGTCGGTGCTGAAGTCGTCAAACGTCCGGACCTGACGCAGGACCTCACGGAGATCGTCGCCCGGAAGGTCGGCGACGCTGCGGGTGAGAACCATCTCGCCGCGGGGCGGGAACGTGAACGCACCCAGTTGATCGTTCAGCAGGCGGATGCGAAGGGTGGACGCGCTCATCGCGCGTCTCCCTTCGACGTGTCATCCTTCTTCGGTTTGCGGACGACCAGCCGTCCATTGAGCGGCAGGCAGTTGAGGCTGATGGTGAAGCCGTCGCCGTCGTCGTGCTAAGCGCCGCCGATCTTGGTCCAGAAGGCTTTCTTGCCCTCACCCTCGATGTGGAAGACCTCGTGAGAGGGTCGTTTGCTTTCGGTAGTCATTGGGGATTCTCCCGTTGGTTACCCGGCTCGCCCATTGCGGCCGGTCGGGATCTCAAAGCGGCGTGAAGCCCGAGGCGCGGCACGCGCCCGCTACCAGTCAACGGCAACACGGGAGCGCAGCGAAGGAGCGGGCAGCCAGATTGACGGGGACGGGCCACGCCGCAAAACCCCGACCTCACTGGCCACAAGGGAGAGACGGTCACCAGGGAAGGACCCAGACCCGAGATGCAATCGCCAATTACTGACAGATTGAGGGTGGGCAGATTCGGGATCGGATCAATGCCCACAGGTCAAGTGCGGCTTTGGATTCCCATACCTCAGGGACTGCCGCACCCGGCTCGATACAGCAACGCAAACCACAGACAACCAAAGGGTTTAAGCGGCGAGCAGCGCTCTTGTCTCAATAGTTCGGCTTGAGCGTGAGCAGTAATTCACGCGTCAATTCGGTGGGGGAGTTTGGTCCGAGCTTCTTCTGTGGCAAACTAGAGCATATGGCGAAAAGTTTGAATCAAAGGGTTCCCATTTGAAGCCTGGTCTGATTCCATGGAAGCCGGAGGTGCTTCATGGGAAAGGCTATTTCGTCAGATTTGCGGAAACGGATCGTGGGCGGGGTCGCGGCAGGTCATTCGCGTCGAGCGATGGCGGCGCGGTTTGAGGTAGCGCCCTCGACGGCGGTGCGGGTTCATAGTCGTTATCGGGCCACCGGATCCGTCGCGCCGGCCAGGCAGGGTCGGCCCGCGGGATCCGGCAAGCTGGGAGCGCATCGGCGCTCCATCATCGACAAAGTTCTGGCCAAGCCCGACATCACGATGCCGGATCTTGCTGCTTGGCTCGAAGCTCACCATGGCGTGACGATCGATCCGTCGAACCTGTCCAAGTTCCTGCGCAAGGAAGGCTTCACATATAAAAAAAGCGCTGCTGGCGTCGGAACAAGGACGCTGTGACGTCAAAGCAGCGCGGCGTGAGTGGTGTGACCGCCGCCAGCCCTTCATGCGCCGTCAACCGGCCCGATTGGTCTTCGTCGATGAAACGAGTGTCAAGACCAACATGACTCCGCTGCGCGGCAGAAGCCTGCGCGGTGAGCGTTTGCGGGCTGACGCACCGTTCGGCAAGTGGCGAACCCAAACGTTCGTGGCGGGCTTGAGATGCCATGAACTCGTTGCCCCATGGATCATCGAAGGCGCCATGGACGGCGCGGCTTTCGACATCTACGTGCGAACGCAAATGGCACCGTCTTTGGAACCTGGCGACGTTGTGGTCCTCGATAACCTCAACGTCCACAAGAGCCCAAGAGCCGCACAGGCCGTTGCTGAGCAAGGCGCCTGGTTCCTGTTCCTGCCGAAATATTCCAGACTTGAACCCGATCGAGATGGCGTTCGCCAAGCTTAAAACTCTCTTGCGCAAAGCCGCCGCGCGAACCTCGACGATCTCTGCCGGGCAGTCAGCAATATCTGCGATCTGTTCGAGCCCGAAGAATGTTGGAACTATCTCAAGGCTGCCGGATACGTTGCAATTTAATCGCCCGGTGCTCTAGCGGCCGTGACACCTTGACGAGTCCATGATGACCTCAGAACGTTTCTCCGAGTGCCTGCTGCATATCCGCTGGACGCCGGTCAACATTGCCTCGGCGCTGCAATGCGAGCTGTCATGGATTGAAGCCATGGAAGCCGGCAACGAAGAAATTTCCGATGGTCGGGCAACGTGGCTCGAGACACTGGCTCAAGCCCACGAGGCACTTCCTCCGCCGACAACCTACCGAGGCCGCAGAGCATAGGCGACAACAGTAGCGATTACGCGGCCCTCCTTGAGGACGTCGCAAGCGGATTGCTGATATCTAGCCCGCATCTCCAGATCATATTGCGACCTGATCATAGCAAATCATGCCACACCAACGCTGAGAACATCCATGGCAGCTTTTTGCTCTTTTAGGCCAAGCCCACCAAAAATATCAGCGAATTCGATGCGAGGCTGAACCAGATCAGGAAGGCCTTGCAGATTCCCTTCGATGTCGATTTTGGGAGGCCTCTTGTCTTTGACTTCATCGTAAGCCCTGGCGATGTCAAAGGTGACGACGGGTTTGCCGTCACGCGAGCGCTCTGCGGTAATGCGAGCGAAGCGGACGAAAACGTACTCACCAATGTTGCTGCGCGAGAACGTGTACTTGGTCATACTCATCCCCGCAACCGTACCCGCTCTCGCAGGCCAACTGACTGATGCCGCCAGAACTTGGAGCAGAGCGAGCAATGCATCGCGATCATAGCGCAGACGCATGACGTAGAGGGCGAAATACAATGCCGTCTCGCGATGCTCCTGGTTAGTGGAAGCTAAATCCGTCCTCACGGCACGGACGTACGCTGCTGTATCGAAGTCTTCCGATCTCAAGAAACCAAAATATTTGAGCAGGAGCTGGATTCCGGTTTGGGCATCGGCTGCTCCAGTCTCAGAACGGTAAGTGTAAATCTCTTCGAGAAAAAGCAGCGGGATATGTCCGCTGAAGCGCTGCATGCCTTTGTAAACGTATGCCAGGAAGTTCTGATACCCGGGGCTTTGCTTAAGGAACACCAGGATTTCCGGATTGATGTTCTTGAAGACCGACTGGACGGTGATCTGGTGGCTTTCAGCTTTCTCCAGCCGACCAGCCACAAAGAATTCGAGAAACGATCGATGCGAGAAGTAATAGTTCTCGCCGAACTTTCGCTCCAGAAAAGACCCAGTGAAAATCTCGCGATAGATCGCGTCGCGCTCAAAGACCTGATCGTCGAGGAGATCACGACCGATAATATATTCGGGGACGGCTTCCGCGATGAAATATAGCCTGCGTCCGTCGAACGTATCCCAGAGCCACCAGGCTATGCGTTCGATAATGTGCTGTCGCTTTTCGGAATCGATCTGCTTTCGGACAAGCTTCTCGCCCTCCCGCTCGCTGATCCTGGATGTGGCGATCGAGTAGAGGCCGTATGTTGAAAAGCTTTCGAGTTTTGCGTTCGGATCGGCGGCGATGTCGGCATAGATTTTGAGGTGTACCGGACGATAGATATCGCCGTTCGCCCGGATTTTTTCGAAATCCCCGACACGCTCTGAAATCCAGCGCTCTATCTCTTGAGGATCGGAGATGCCTGTCGGGAGTTTCTGCCGAAGATATCGGTCGAGGAAACTCGTGACCTCGTCGTCCGAAAACTGAGACAAGGAAAGCTCAAGGTATTCGGGAGCGTCAGGGACCTTCATCAACTGCTCCCCGACCAGGCGCGCTCCTCTTAAAATCCAGGCATGCTCGCTATCGGACAGGAACGCGTTCGGCCTGCCGGCAACCATGATCTTGGCCTTACCGTCCAGGAGTGAATGAATTTGCGAGAAATTGTATTTGAAATCGGTCCACGAAAGTGCGTGCTTCATCTCGTCGAACCCGTCGAAGATTACAACGAACTTTCCGGACCGGTTCAGCTTCTTGAACTTGGCGAAGGAATAATTCTTCGTATTGTGTCTGTCTGCCAAGGTTTTCGCGATTAGGCCGTCGATATCGGTTTGCGTGGCGATATCCGAGAGCCGCACGTAGATCGGCACCCGAGCCGACGGGTCATCCAGGTACTGATCCGCGAGGGTCCGGGTCAGGAATTTACAGTAAGACGTCTTTCCCATCCCATATCCACCGAGGATCGCAACGGGGGCGGTGTCCTCGCTGCGAACCCATTCGACGATCCGGTCGTGGAGCTTGCCGCCGTTTTCGACTGAAGGCTGCACATAATAATTTTCGAGACCTCCCTCGCTGAAGAGGTCTCCAACGTCGCGGCAATACCGGCGATATCCGAGGAGGCTTTCCTCGAACTCCTTCAATGAAAAACCTTCTAGGCCACGTCGTTTGTTAGCGTATTGCTTAGCTTCGGGCGAAAAATCGAGCCGTGTGATCACGAATATGCTCGTGATTTCGTTCTCTTCAATGAGCAGGGAATAGTCAGACCAGATCAAGTTCAATTCGGCCTGCGACAGGTTTTTGTCGAGGTTTTTGCATTCGATCGCGATCTTCTGCGGACGAAACTCGTCCTCGATTTCGAAGAGGACATCGACTTTCTTGGTACCTACACGGACCTCGCGGGCGACCCTGTGGCCTTCGGCCTCCAGCAGGTCAATCACTTGGTCACGCAATTCGTCCCCGATGGCGGTTGTCGAGCGCCTGACTTGCGGTTGGATAGTCATGCCGTTGTTTGCCATTGCTCGTTCCCCACTCCGGAATGTTTCTCGTCGCGTCTGACACATTTATTCCGTGATCGCCCACTTCCATACAAGCTTGGTCAGAAGGCGACGGGCAAGACCGAAGATGGTGCCTTCTCCAGTCTGTGCACCAATGCTGATCGTTATGGATTGATGGGGCCAGCCGCCTTAGAAAAGCAACTGTAAAGTGCGAGATAGATTTCCAATACAGCCATTTAGTCGACATTAAGCGACTGGCGCGACGACGATATTGGGTATCGCTCTCTCCCCGGGGGCGTTGCGGGCTCACCCGCAGAAGGGGTGGCATAAAACTGTCCCGACGGGTTGCAGCCAGGGGAAGGCCTTCCCCACACTCATCCACTTCAACAAATCACACCACCAACCACAGTCTGCGCCCGTACTCCCGCCAAGCGGCGCGCAAACCCGCCCTGCCCGCGAACCAGATGGGCGACCATCGGCAGGTGGCCCGATCCGATCCGCCAACAACCAGCCTTGTGCCAGTCTGTGCTCGGGAGACCGCCCCCTGCGGCGGCACACGACTTGCGGAAGGCTGGAGGCGGGTCAGGGTGCCACTTCCTGCCGATACCCATCGCCAGTAAGCGGAGCATGCGGGCGCAAAGCACAGGCGGGAGAGGTCGGACATGAAATGTCCGATTTCCCGCAAACGATCCCACGTGACCGACGAATGATGCCCGTTCCAACCGGAACGAAGCGGCATCATTTTTTAGGCACGCCGCTGGAAATTGCCGAGCGGCTGCGTTCACTATCCCGACAGATCAAGCGAACTGCGCGATCCATCTCACCCTGAGAGGGTGTGAATGTTTGGTGGCGGAGGCGGTTAGCTTGTGATTCTGTTGGTTCGTTGATTTGCTTTGGGGGATGATCGTGGGCGACGACCTGTTCGAAGGACTACCGGTGCATGGGGTGCGGCGAAGTGCTCGGGTGGCGGGCGGGGCGGCGCGCATGCGCGAGCCGGTGCGCGATCAGATCGAGTTGCGTGCTGTGGATATCGACAGCTTGATCGGACAGGACCACGCGGTGCGCGTCATTTGGAGCTATGTCGAGGGACTGGATCTGAGCGCGCTTGAAGATCGGATCAAGGCGCGGGCGCACAGGCCGGGCCATCCGCCGATTTCGCCACGGCTTTTGCTGGCGCTGTGGCTGTATGCCAGCAGTGACGGCGTCGGCAGCGCGCGGGCGCTGGACCGGCTGTGCAGGAGCCACGACGTCTATCGCTGGCTGTGCGGCGGCGTTTCGGTGAACTATCATACGCTGGCGGATTTCCGGATCGGCTGCGCCGATCTGCTCGACCGGCTGCTGGCCGAACATCTGGCGGCGCTTGCCGATGCCGGCCTCGTCGCTCTCGACCGTCTGGCGCAGGATGGCGTGCGGATACGAGCGAGCGCGGGGGCCGCCTCGTTCGGCCGCAAGGCGACGCTCGATCGGCATCTTTCAATTGCCGAGGCCGTTGTGGATCAGCTCAAGCACGAGGTTGATGCGCGTTCGGATGCCAGCAATCAGCGCATCAAGGCGGCCAGGCAACGAGCGGCGCGCGAGCGCGGCGCGCGGATCAGAGCAGCCCAGGCGGCTCTTGACGAGATCCAGCGCCAGCGCCAGGCCCGCGAGGAAAAGCGCGGCAATGGCAAAAAGCCGAAGGAGCCGCGCGCCTCCAGCACGGACGCACAGGCGCGGGTGATGAAGATGGCCGACGGCGGCTTCCGTCCGGGGTATAATGTGCAGGTGGCGAGCGTGGCCGCTGAGCAGCTCGTGGTCGGGCTCGAGGTGACCAATGTCGGCTCCGATCGCGGCCTCATGCGGCCGATGCTGGAGCGGTTGCGCGCGCTGAGCGGCCATCTGCCGCGGCGCTATCTCGCCGATGGCGGCTTTTGCAGCGCCGAAGACATCGAGTGGGCGCACGGCGAAGGGATTGAGGTCTTTTGTCCGCCCACGCAGTCCAAGCACGGAACCGATCCCTGCTTGCCGCGGCACGGCGACGGTCCGGGGGTGTCAGCCTGGCGAGCCCGCATGGCAAGCGAGACGGGCAAGGCGCAGTACAAATCCCGCTCGATCTGCGAATGCATCCATGCCCGCTGGCGTAACTGGAACCTACGACAATTGACGGTGCGCGGCATCGAAAAGGTCCGTGCCGTCGTGCTCTGCTACGCACTCACCAACAATATCTTGCAGGGCCATCGGCTCGCCAACGGCTAAACGAGCATAATCACCCAGGCGCCAGCAGCGACCGTCCGACCGCACCGCCCAATCGTCCGACGCTCGATGGCACCGGTCAACCGTCCGACGCTCGACGGCACCGGTCAACCAAGACAGGCCGGAAACGCCAAGATCCAAAAGCTTCACAAGCTCTGAGCTGGCTGCGCTGGTGGGCCGAGAAAATCGGCAAGCCGAACGTGGTCAGCCGCGACAACGCCGCCTATGGCGTGGCCGAGCGCGGCGAGGTCACGCGCAACCGCGCCCAAACCCTCGACCCGACAAAATTCCAGACCATCGAAAGCCCGCACATCCAGGCCTCGCTCCTGCTGCAGGTCACCTTCGGCCTGCGCCGTGAGGAAGCGATCAAGTTCCGGCCGCAGGTCGCCATGCGCGCTGACCAGATCACACTCCAAGGCAGCTGGACCAAAGGTGGCCGCCCGCGAACAGTGCCCATCACCACGCTGGAGCAACGCCACGCGCTGCAGCACGTCACCACCCTCGTCAAGGGGCAGGGCTCGCTGATCCCTGCCGAGCTCACCTATATCGAGCAGCTCAAACGCTATGAGTACGAGACCTACAAGGCAGGCCTCCGAAACACCCACGGGTTCCGCCACGCCTATGCCCAGCGCCGCTACCAGACCCTCACCGGGCTCCCCTGCCCGCTGGCCGGCGGCAAAGCCTGGAAGGAGATGACCGCCAAGGAACGCGACGCGGAGGAACGTGGGGCGCCAGATATAATGGAACTGTTCCTGGTCCAGCCAGTCCTCCAGCGCGTGGGCGGCATCGGTTTCCGACAGGTCGAATGGTAGCTCCTGCACGACGCGGTATTGGCGGTGGCCCTGGAAGGCCACCTCGTCGATGGCGGCGGCAACGGCTGCCGGGTTGAAGATCTTGTCGGCGTACTTGGTCCTGACACTGGTGGCCATCAGGAAATTGCCTTCGGAACGCGCCTCAAGATCACCGATACCTATTTGGGGAGGGCCTTCCAATGAGACGACGCCCTGCGGCTGGCCAGAAAACCGTGCAACGCATCGCCTATTCTGCTCAATGCGTACACATTGGGCGATGCGTAAGTGCGCTGTACGCATCATACAAGGATGCGTTGATTTTCTTCAAGATCAACAACAACGGTAAATGAAAAACGACCGCCCCTGCTGATGGCGGGCCTCGCAGCGCTCAGTCAGCAGTTCGGGCGGACCTCGATGAGCTTTACGGCGGGCGGGACGCAGAAGGTTTCGGTGCCGCGCATCATCGCTCATTGCGGTTCACGATGCGGTGGAGCGAGATTCTTAGCGATTAGCCTGTGGATAAATGCCCGTCAAAGCAGCAACTCCTGTGAAACAGCTAAGATTGATCAACCCAGAGACGAGATATGGTGTATGAAAATGCAAACAAATCAGTGAAATTACTGTTCAGGTATTGGGAGAAGGTCGAAATGGCAGATAAAAAAGTTGTCTTCGTAGCTTTTGCTATCGAAGACGAGCGAATCCGCGACATGATCAAAGGACAGTCACTCTACACCAACTCTCCCTTTGAATATATCGATATGTCCGTCAAAGAAGCATACGATTCAGATTGGAAGACAAAAGTTAAAGCCCGTATTCAGCGTTCGCACGGTGTACTCGCCATCATCAGCAAGAACTCTCTGTCTTCGACAGGCCAGAAGTGGGAGATCGCGTGCGCCAAAGAACTCGGTGTGCCTGTTCGCGGTATCTGGGCATACAAGGAAGACCGTGCCAACGTCGCCGGCGTCAACGCTATGGTCTGGACGTGGGATAACATCTCCAACTGGATTAACGGCCTCTAAGGTTTTCCAATGCGCAAGGCACTCATTGTTGGCATCGATCACTACGAACATATCTCGCCGCTAAACGGCTGCGTAAATGACGCGCACTCGGTTCGCGCGGCTTTGGAGCGGAACGCGGACGGCACAACAAACTTCAAGACGCCGAAGCTAATTACAGGTACCGGTCCCGCCGATATCGTCGAACGCGCCGAACTTAAAGAAGCGGTTCGTGCGCTGTTTACCGATCAAGCTGAGATTGCGCTCTTCTATTTCGCCGGCCACGGGTACATTGAGGACACTGGTGGGTTTCTCTGTGCGGGAGACTGCAAAACCGGCGATGACGGGCTTTCGCTCAATGAAGTGATGACTATTGCCGCGGCGTCACCCGCAATCAATAAGGTCATTATTCTCGACAGCTGCCATAGTGGCATTGTTGGCGAGCGCCCGGTAATGAAGGGCTTTTCGGAAATCCCCACTGGGATGACTATCCTAACAGCGTCGACCGCAGAGCAGTACGCTCTGGAGACTGGCGGCCCAAATCCAGGCGGCGTCTTCACAAGTCTGCTGGTCGACGCCTTAAGTGGCGCTGCAGCGAACCTTGTTGGCGACGTGACACCTGGCAGTGTCTACGCGCATATCGACCAATCACTTGGTCCTTGGGCCGGGCAGAGACCCCTATTCAAGACCAACGTACAAACGTTCGTCTCATTGAAGAGGGCCGACGCTCCAATACCATTGACCGACCTGCAGCAGTTAGCGTCGCTCTTTCCGACACAGGATTACGAGTTTCCGCTCGATCCCGCGTATGAGCCCGAGCGGAGTGCCGAGCAGAAGGACGATCCGACGATCCCGCCACCAGATCCGGCGAAGACTGCTGTCTTCGCCACTCTGCAGAAATTCGTAAAGGTAAATCTGGTTCGGCCCGTCAATGCTCCTCACATGTGGCACGCCGCTATGCAAAGCAAAAGCTGTGAGCTGACTGTGCTCGGTGAGCACTACCGGAAGCTCGTTGAAGCGGGGATGATTTAGCCGTGGCCGCCGACGAGATCTTGGACGGCTTGCTTGATGAGCTGGCAGCGATCGAACATGACCGCTGGGCTCATTGGCAGCGATATGTCCATGACAAAAGTCAAAAGCAGTCCGACGGGTCCCTGCTTATCCCAGCAGAGCTTGTTGCTCGGTGGGAAAAGCAGATCGAAACCCCGTTCGCCCTCCTCTCCGATAAAGAAAAAGACAGTGACCGTAAACAGGTTCAGAAATACCTGCCCTTATTGAAAGCCGCCCTTCGCGAGTGACGTGCTTGCTCGGCGCCCTGCAAATCAATGACAAACAACGAGATGCCGGCTAGACTGCCCGCAATGACCTCACATCCCGAATACCACCTCTTCCTCGACGATACCGGCAGCCGGGATCCCGATCATGAACTTCCCGAGCAACGCAAGGACAGCATGGACTGCTTCGGCCTAGGCGGCTTCCTGATCAAGCAGGAAGACCTTCACGAGCTGAAGGCGCGGCACGTCGCGTTCTGCGCGGAGCACGGCATCACCTACCCGCTTCACTCGCACAAGATCCGGGGTGGGCGCGGGGACTTCGGATGGCTGAAGAACCCCGAAAAGGCGCGCATCTTTTTCCCAGAGCTGGATGCCTTCATTCTGTCATTGCCGGTGGTCGGGATTGCGGCCGTCATCGACCGGCCGGGATATGTCCTGCGCTATCGCGAGAAGTACAATGAACGGCTTTGGCTTATGTGCAAGACGGCGTACTCGATCCTCATCGAGCGCGCGGCGAAGTTCGCCGACAGCCAGGGCCGCACCCTACGCGTCTTTTTCGAGGAGAGTGGCAAACACGAAGATCGCGATCTGATTGCCTACGCCAGAGCGCTGAAGGCCGGAGGCATGCCGTTCGCCGGCGAGGGTGCTGCCGCTTACGGGTCTCTCCCCCCGGAGGAATTTCGGCGGATTGTCATGGGGGAGCCCAAGCGCCGGACCAAGGAGGCGTCAATGCTGCAGGTCGCAGACCTAATGCTGTACCCTATGGCAAAGGGCGGCTATGACCCGAGCTACAAGCCCTATGTCGATTTGATGAAGGCAGGTAAGCTTATCGATGCGCACCTCCCCTTGGAGGACCGGCCGAACCTAGGCATCAAATACAGCTGCTTCAAATGAAAAAAGGTCCTTTCGGACCTTAATTCGTTTCGGCCAGCGCCTAGCGCTGACCCCGGAGCGTTGCTCTAATTAAAATCTAGTACACGTAGAACTGTTTTACAAGTTCTTTTGCAAAACCACCGCTTTGCGCCTCCACTCTCTAGCGCAACTGGGATTGCTCATGACGAGAATGCTGGCTGACATTCACGCTGCAGGTCCCTACGCCCTAATCAGCTATAGCAGCCCTCGTCCGCCGCCGCACATTAATCGCCTTGGCATCGAGGGTGTTCTTCAGATGCACGGCATAGTGCTTCTCGATCATCTCGACGCTGGTGCGGCAGTTCTTGGCGATCTGATAGATATCAGCGCCTTCCAACAGCCGCAGGCAGATGTAGGTGTGCCGGAGGCTATAGGCCGAGCGCCTGTTGCCCTCACGGTCGAATTTCAGATCACAGGCCGCCAGCGCCCGGTTGAACTGCTTCTTGTGATCCTGGGGGAAGACGAGATCGGTCGGCTTGGGATTGTTGCGCTTCACCAGCCGCTCAAAGGGATGCACCGCGCCCGTGGTGCTTTTGCAGTAGCCGACGCCACGTTTGCCTCGCACCTCGATCAAAAGGATCCGTTCGCCACCCTCCGCATCCTCTTCGAAGGTCACGTCCCGATATTCTAACCGGTTGGCCTCGTCCGGCCGTAGGCCTGTATTGGCCATGAAGAGGACGTAGTCGTGTAGCTGTGCCACGGCATGTTCGTAGCTTTCGCCGATAACCGAGGCCACCCGTCCACGGGTATAGGTATAGAGCCGCTTGTACTCTTCGGGCGAGAACCATGCGCGGTGGCTGATTTTGCTGGAGGCGCGATACGGGGCGGAAAAGTCGGGCAGATGGCTGATCCAGCCGTGCCGCAGGGCGGTTTTCGTGACCTGCCGGAGTGTCACTGTTTCATGATGCAGGGTGCTGCGTGTCGGCACCTTGCCGGTCGTCGGATGCGGCTGGAGCCGCATGACCCGGTATTCCTGCACCTTGCCCGCCGTCAGCGCGCTAAGGCCGATGTTGCCGAAGTAGGGCAGCAAATGGTTGTCCAGGCGCGCCTCATGGTCCTTCACGTAGCGCGGATTACGCTCGCCATTGGTGAGTGGCTCATATTCGCGAACGAACTGCTTGGCCGCATCAGCAAAGGTTCTTTCCTGCTTAAGCTGGCCCGCCCGGCTTTTCCCCTTGAGCTCGAAATACCAGTCTTCCGCAACCTCTTTCGCCTGGGAGAGGCTGTCAGTCTTGGTGCTGACCCGCCACTCCTTCCCATCGATATAGGTGGCGCACTGCCAGACGGAGCTGTTGGGTCGGCGATAGACGCGGACCTTGTCACCGAGCACTTTGTGGGAGTCCATTTCAGCCCTCAAAACTGTGCGAGAAGTGTGTGAGGGCATTTTAGCTGATCTTCCGCCAACTTCAAGGCCGCAAGCCATTGAAATTGTTGGTGAGAGCGTCGGGGTTCGAACCCGAGACCTACTGATTAAAAGGCCGAGCGTCCGCTTGGACTAATGAATCCTGCGCCTATTTTTCGCGATAGGTCGACGGAAAAAATGATGTCCTGGTCGACGAGCACATTGAACTTGTAGCCCGGCCGGATTTCGATCGTCGGTTGTACATTCAGGTTCTTCGCGATGGTCTGCTCAGCGACGCGGCCGAATGATTCCGCGAAGTTGCGGCGGGCCGCATCTGATGCAGTTTCCTGTGTCGCCAGCGTCGAGCTTTGCGGCATCGACATATCAATGCCGGTTCCGATCAGCGCGACGAGGGCTGCCGAACTCCATGTGCGCCAGAGATGGCGATCGACCTTCTCCTTGAAGCCGCCGTATCCTTCCGCGTCCGTGCCGGCCATGCCGCCGATCTGCAGGGTCGATCCGTTCGGGAAAATGAGGTCGGTCCAGACGACTAGCACGCGCTCTTGGCCAAACGAGACCTTGGAATCGTAACGACCGAAGAGTTTAGCCCCCTGTGGGATTAGGAGGCGATACCCCGTGGCGCTGTCATAGACATTCTGGCTGACTTGCGCGGTGATCCGCCCCGGCAGGTCGGAGTTGAGGCCGGTGATCAAGGTGGCCGGAATGACCGAGCCACGCTTCAGCTCGTAGGCCGACATCTGTGGCACGACCCGGTTTGGAAGATAGCCAAGGTCCTTGATATCCTGATTGAAGAAATCCTCCTTCGAGGTCTGGCCGTTTTGGTCGACGTTCTGCCCCGTCAGACCGGATTTCATGGCGGCGGCGTATAGATCTGAGGCATTGGTTGCCGTTGCCGTGGTATTTTGACCCGCATTGATGGAGTTCTTCGCGTCTTTCTCGACGTCGGAGATATCGACCTTCAACGGTGACTCGTAGGCCGTTGCCCTAGCCTGCAGCCGGGCCATGCGTTGCCGCTGGGCCTCGCGGATATATTGCTCGTCCTGCTCACGCTTCAGCCGGGCCTTCCATTCCTCCTCTGGTTCCAACCGCTGGCGCCGCTCGTCCCGCTCCGTCGGCCGGCGGTCGGCAACAGTCGTCTCTTTCTCGATCTTCTGTTCAACCGTGGGCGTCGGCTGAAACGTCTGACGTTCGACGGGCTCGCCGATTATGCCATCCGTGACGCCGCGCTTGAGCTGGTCCCCGTAGTTCGTCGCCGTCGTATTCGACGCATTGTCGATATCGTTGTTGCGGTTAAATGGGAGCCCTCGCCACGACAGACCAATCACGACGACGCCGACGAACAGCGCGATGATGACGGCGGCGACGATGATCGGCAGCCGATTGAGACGACGCATGCCTGTCTGATCGCCGCCCTGATTGGAGGCGCCAAGCTGAAGAGATTGCACCATATCAGTCTCCTTCAGTTGCGCTGCATGATGGAGAGCGGGCTTACCGGCACAGCACCCGCTGCCGTTGAGGTATAGGCCCGGCCAAGGGCTATGGAAGGCGTCGAAAGCCGTGCAAGCACCTGACCATCGACGCCATCGATCGAATAAGCGAGCTCGACCGGCTTCACATCCTTGCCGACTTTGCCGTCGGTGATGACCGCATAGCCCCAGCCCTTCAACGCTGCCTCGAGCGCGGTCGCAAAGTCCGACGAGTCTTTGTCCATCTTGATGGTCGTCGTGGCCACCGGACCGATCTGTTCGGCGAGGCGGCTTGCCATGTCGCCGGCAATGGCACTTGCGACGGCACCGGTGATGGCGACGGGGGAGGAACTGGTGGACAATCCATCCTCGGGCGTTTGGCAGCCGGATAGGAGCGAAGCGATGATGATACAGACGAGTAGCCCGCGCATGGTCAGCCTCCCCGCCGGATGGTGATCTTCTGCTGCCGCCAGCCGACGCCGGACACAAGGATCGCCTTGTCGATCGCATAGTCGACGGTCATCATGTCGTTCCTCATGCGGTAGTTGACGATGCGATTCTGACCACCGGACACGACGAACAGGACCGGCGCGTCCTGGCCGGAGATCGACTTCGGGAACTGGATGTAAGTCTTCACTCCATCCGAATAGACCCGTTTCGGCTTCCATGAAGCGCCGCCGCTGATTGAGTAGGAGAAGTTAAGCTTGTCCGGGGCCATGCCGGGAACGCCGCCGGTCTCGAGCCGTGCGTTGATATCGGCGAGCTTGGTCGACGTATCCTCGGGATATTCGAAACCGACGCGCGCCATATACTGGCTGGGATGAGACCGGAGCTGAATGTGATAGGTTCGCCGTGAGGTGGTGACCACCATCGAGGTGACGAGGCCGGGCTCCGACGGTTTGACGATCAGATGGATGGCCTGTCCGCCTGTGGCGCCCGAGGTCGCGGGCTCGACCTTCCAGCGCACGGTGTCGCCGACAAGGACGTCGCGAACAATCTCGCCACCTTGGAGTTCGATGTCGCAGACTTGCAGCGGCGAGCAGACCACAGACGGTTGGGTCTCGCCGAACAGAAAGATCACCTTTCCGTCCGGTCCGGTGGTGACCAGTCCAGGCGTGCCTCGCCACATCCTGGAGATATTCGTGCCCTTCACCTCATTCGGCGTCAAGCTTTGCGCTTGCGCGCTGGACATGAAGGCGAGTCCCGCCATGCAGCCGACGGCCGCGATCAATCCTGTTTTTTGCATTGAGAAATCCCCTGCCCCTAAAGCTGTGCTGTCCAGTCAAAATCCCGGACATAAAGACCGATCGGGTTAAGGCGGATGATCGCCTCATCCTGTGGCGCGGTCAGCGCGACCGTCGCGATGCCGCGGAACCGGCGCGTACCGGTTTCCTTGCCCTTCCGGTCCCGCTCGTATTCCGTCCAATCGATTTGATAGGTCTGGTTCGAGAGTGCCACGATGTTGTTGACCTCGATGGCGACCGTCGAAGACTTCGCCTTCTCGAAAGGTGAATTGGTCCGAAACCAGGTGTTGATCTTTTCCGTCGACGGATCGGACGTCCGAAGAAGCGCATAGGTTCGATCGATATATTGTTTCTGCACCACCGCGTCGGGCGTGATCGAGCGGAAGCTGGTGACGAAATTGCCGAGCGTTGCGCGCACCACGCGCACATCGGCATATTCGATCTGTTGAGGGAAGCCGGATGTCACGGCGGTTCCAAGCTTGTCGACTTCGACGATGTAGGGCACGAGCTTGACCTGGGTGCTGAGATACATCGCATAGCCGAAGCCGATCACGGCCATGGTCAGGCCCAGTATGCCGACAATGCGCCAGGCCGCGGCCGCCTGCACATAGGATCCATATCGTTCCGTCCATTCCTGGCGTGCGGCAAGATAGGGGTTTTCGGGGGCGCCATTCGCTGCCATCGATCCATTACTTTCTGGTTGTTGCTAGGCTTTATGTTCGGGAGGTGGCTTTGGCCCGCTATGACCGCTGTGGGCCTCGTCGAGCTTGGCATTGGCGAGCCCGAGGATCGATCCGGCATAGGCGCCGGGAGAGCCGATCGCCTTGTCCTTCGCGGCAGAGCCCGCAGCACTCCCGGCGGATCCGATCCCCGCGCCAAAGCCTCGAAGGGCGGCACCAGCGAGTGACGAGCCGGCTGCTCGTGCGGACTGACCGGCCGTAAAACCCGCTCGCGCGGCGCCGGCGGCGAGGAAGCCAGCCCCGGCGGCAAAAGACGCCGCTTGCCCGCCGTGGCGGATCGCTTCCATTCCTCCAGAAACCGATGCGCCCTGGACAACGCCCTGGATGATGTTCGGCACGTACATGGCAATGATGAAGACCACGACGGAAATACCGGCGATGGCCAAGGTGGTGACAAACTGGTCGGAGGATGCGGTCGGCGCATTGGCCAGACCCAAGAGGACCTGCGATCCAATCTTGGCGATCATCACCAAGGCCATGAGCTTCATGCCGACGCCGAAGGCATAAACTAGGTATCGAATGGCAAAGTCTTTCGTGAAGGACGAACCACCCAGCCCGAGCATGATCATGCCGGCGAGCAAGCCGACATACATTTCGACCATGACCGACACGAAAATCGCCGCGACAAGCGAGAAGCAAATGACAACGATGCCCATGGCAAGAACGGCGGCAATCGCGAGCGCATTGTCTTCGAACACCCCGAACTGCGCCTGCTGCGACATTTGTGAGGCGACGCGGATGCCGGCATCGAACACTTCTGCGGGAGAAGCTGAACCACCGCCGGCGCCAATCTGGAAAAGGCTGTCGACCACGGCTCGCGCAAAGGTCGGACCTTGGGTCAGAACGAATGCGAAGAACCCGATGAACATGATCCGCCGAACCAGTTCGGCGAACCAGCTGTCCAGCGAGGCTGACTGGATCGCCAGCCAGACGGCTGCAATGCCGATCTCGATCGTTGCGAGAATCCAGAATAGGGATTTCGCCGCCTCCATGATGGTGGTCTCCCACCCCTTCGCAGCGGACGAGACCTGGTTTTCCAGTTCTGTGAGGACCTGTCCCTCCTGCGCGAATGCCGGAACAGCATAGGCGAGGAAAAAGAGACCTGTAATCAGCAAAGAACGCGCAACAGTCACCTTCACCATCTCGGGCGCATCTCCCGACCTTCCTTGATCGGCGGTAGCTCCTTGTCGGAGCCGAAGAATTTTTCCCGGACGGCGCGCTGCTCATCGGTGAGCGCAGGTTTTCCGCCGTCGCTGGAATTGACGATCAGCACTGTCGTTGCAGACGATGCAGCGGCGACAGCCAACAGCAAGGCAATCAGGACAGGGCGGCTCACCATCGCGGTTCCATTTTCTGGCCTTCCGGAACGCTCTTGATCTCGGCGTTGAAGAACTTTTCCCGCCGCGCCTGCGCCAGGTCCTTGTCGGTCTGTTCCGTCTGAAGCCAGGTTCCCATCATCGTCATCTGTTGGGAGACCAGACCGCGAAGCTTCTGCATTTGTGCGACCTGTTGCGCTGCGATCTCGTGTCCGACCTGCAGAGCCTTCATCTGCCCGTCAGTTGTTTCGGACATCGACCGCAGCGAGGACATCGTATCTTCCTCGCTGTCGAACTGGTCGGCGGTGAGGCTCGCCGCTTTCAGCGAACTGGCGATGGTGTCGCGGTTAGTGTTCGACCAGGACTGATAGGTCGACGAGAACGTCGCGTTGTCCGGCAAATTCGTCTTGAGATCGGCATAACTCTGAAACCGCTGCTGAAGAACATCGTCGGCGTTCCCCATCGAAAAGGCGATGCCCTGTCCCTGGTCGACGACACTGCGCAGCTGGTTGAGGTCGCTTTCGACCTGCCCCCAGATATGATCAGGAAGCTGCGCCGTGTTTTGCAGCATGTTCTCGTAGATCTTCAGCTGGTTCTGGATCTGCTCTGCAAGCTGGCTGATCTGGGTCAACTGATTGTCGACCTGGATGCCGGAGCTTTTCATGAGATCCACGAGCTGCGCATTGTTGGCGAGCTGCGTCCATTCCGTCGCGGCGCCGGTGGCTGTACCGGCATGCACTGAGCCCGCGGCTCCGATCGTGAGCGTCGCGGACGCAAGGCAAGCAAACCATCTATTCGTACTTGAGTAGCGATGTGGCATCGTGAACTCCTCTCGTTTCAAGCCAGTGGATCGGCCAGTCGTCGCCATATTCGGATTTCAATGCGCGGATGCGCTTGAGGTCCTCCTTGCCGGATGCGCCGACAAAGCTCAGTGCGACTGGCCCAAGCGACATGTCGAAGAGCCGCCGGCCTTCCGGCGTGGCGACATAATATTCGCGCTTTGGAATAGAGCTTGAGACGATCTCGATCTGCCGTTCGTTGAACCCCAGCCGCTCATAAAATTCCCGCGTTCCCGGCTCTCGAGCGGCGCCATTCGGAAGGCAAATCTTGGTGGGGCAGGATTCCTTCAGCACGTCGACAATCCCCGACCGCTCGGCATCCGAGATCGATTGGGTCGCAAGAACGACGGCGCAATTCGCCTTGCGCAGCACCTTGAGCCATTCGCGGATCTTGTCGCGGAATACAGGGTGGCCGAGCATCAGCCACGCCTCGTCGAGGACGATCAAGCTCGGCGACCCATCCAAACGCTTTTCGATCCGGCGGAACAGGTAGGTCAGCACTGGCACGAGATTGCGCTCGCCCATATTCATCAGCTGCTCGATCTCGAAAGTCTGGAAGGCGCCGAGTGTGAGGCCGTCCTCCTCCGCATCGAGGAGTTGGCCCATCGGGCCATCGACGGTGTAGTGATGCAGTGCGTCCTTGATCTCGCGCAGTTGCACGCCGCTGACGAAATCCGAGAGCGACCGACCAGAGGCGCTCGCCATCAGTCCGACCTGGCGAGAGACAGCGTTGCGATGGTCGGGGGTGATCGTCACGCCCTGCAGACCGACCAACATCTCGATCCACTCTGTCGCCCAAGCCCGGTCGGCGTCACTTTTGAGATCGGAGAGCGGGCAGAAGGCCAGAGCCCGCCCCTCTTCCGCATGGTCGCCGCCGATCTCATAGTGATCGCCACCGGCTGCAAGCGTCAGGGGCAGAAGTGAACTGCCTTTGTCAAAGGCGAAGATCTGCGCATTTTCGTACCGGCGAAACTGCGCGGCGATAAGAGCGAGAAGCGTCGACTTGCCCGAACCGGTCGGACCGAAGATCAGTGTGTGGCCGACATCATCCACGTGCAGGTTCAGACGGAACGCCGTCGATCCGCTCGCAACCTGCATCAAGGGCGGTGAATTCGGCGGGTAGAAAGGGCATGGCGCCGCTGGGTTGCCTGACCAAACCGAATTCAGGGGGATGAGGTCGGCGAGATTGCTGGTGTTGATCAGCGGCTCACGGATGTTGCAATACCAATTACCCGGCAAGCTGCCGAGATAGGCATCGGTGGCGTTCAGCGTTTCGATGCGCGCGCCGAAACCTTCCGCCTGGATCAGCCGCCGGATCGCTTCGGCCTTTTCCTGCAGTGCTTCGCGATCGCTGTCGAACAGCACGACGACCGGTGTGTAATAGCCATAGGCAACCAGCTGCGACGAGGCCTGCGCGATGGCATCCTCGGTCTCGACCACCATGGTCATCGCGTCCTGGTCGACGGATCGACTTTGTGTCTGGAATATCTGGTCGAAGAACGGCCGGACCTTCTGCTGCCATTTCTTGCGCGTGCGTTCGAGCTTTTGCCGGGCCTCCTCGGCATCAAGGAAAATGAAGCGCGATGACCATCGATAGGTCAGCGGCATCAGGTCTAGGCTGTTGAGAATACCGGGCCAGCTCTCGGCCGGCAGACCGTCGATCGCGACGACGCCGAGGAAACGGCTTTCGACCTTTGGCGTCAGTCCGTGCTCAAGCTCCGCGGTGGCGATCCAGTCGAGATACATGGGAACGTCGGGGAGCCGGATTGGATGGCTTTCCCCGGTCGTGCAGAACCGAGCGAACTGCAGCAACTCGTCGTATCGGGAAATTCGCTCCCCTCCCCTTTCGACCGTTTCGCGGGTTTCCATTCGCCGGATCGAAAGTGTGTTGGCAAAATACTGCTCAAGCTCGCGCACTGCGTTCTTGAACACGAAGAGCACCGTGTCCGCGTAAGACTTCTTCCGGCTTTCCTCATCCGAATAGATGTATTTGCTGAGAGCGGTCTTTTTGGACTCGAGGGGCCGGTACGTCAGGATCAGCGCATGCTTGCTCTCGAAATGCCCCTGCTCGCGCGCGAAATGCGCCCGCCGCTCGGCGTCGATCGCGCGGGTCACCGGGTCGGGGAAATGGCAACGATCCTCCGATGGATAGTCGACTGTCGGAATGCGGATGGCTTCGACCTGGATCATCCACCCGCTTCCGAGCCGCGACAGAACGGCATTAATCTGCCTCGACAGCTCGTTGCGCTCGAGGTCGGTCGCGCTTTCGGAGTCCGGGCCAGCGAAGTACCAGCCGGCCATCAGGCTTCCGTCTTTCAACAGGAGGACACCATTGTCGACGAGGCCGGCGTAGGGAACGAGATCAGCGAAAGATGGGCCTGCGGCTCGGAAGCGTTTGAGAGCTACCATGACCGCCTCCTCAATACCGACGCCACGGCGAAGTGGTCGCCTTGTAGTAGGGCTTGTAGGATATGTGCCTGATGTAGACCTGCCGTATATGCGGGTCGGACTTCGCCATCATCCGGAGAAGCCCGACGATTACGATCCACACGGCGACACCGAAAAGCGCCGAATAGATCGTGAGGACGACGAAGATCAGGATCACGGCTGCAAGACCGGTGATCAGGACCAGCTCCCGGTCGGCGCCCATGAGTAGGTTCGGGCGGGAGAGCGCGCGATGGATGCGGTTACGCCGCAGGCCGGACAGGGACTCAGCCATGATCTCCCTCCCCTCCTCCGTTCGAGCCAATTGACGTGATCTGCTCGTCGGTCAGCCCGATCGAAGCGCCGGTCGCACCGAAAAGGCCGACGATGTTGGTGGCGCCGAGCAGGATGCCGGCGACAAGAACGACGTACACAAGTCGCCGCGCGAAATCGTTGAGCTCGCCGCCGAAGATGAGCATGCCGCCGGCAATGGCCACGGCTGCAAGCGCGATCGCACCCGCGACCGGGCCGGTGATCGACTCCTGGATCTGCTGCAGCGGCCCTTCCCATGGAAGACTACCGCCGGAGCTGGCCAGCGCCGGCGCGACCGAGGCAAGAATGATGGGTGCCGCCCAGAGCGCGGCGGCGATGAGGGCATGCTTACGCGACATGGCGTGCCTCCTGTTCTTCGGTGAGCTGATCGGATTCGATCTCGTACTGTCCGTTGATGAACCGCTCGACTTGGATGATGTCGCGAACAAGCCGGCCGCGCGGCGTCCGCTCGATCGAGATGACCAGGTCGACGGCCTCTCCGATCACCTCGTGCATCGGCTGCTGGCTTGCTTCGGCAGTCAGTTGCTCGAGACGACGAAGCGCCGACATCGCCGTATTGGAGTGGATCGTGCCCACCCCGCCCGGATGGCCGGTGTTCCATGCCTTGAGTAGCGTCAGTGCCGCACCGTCGCGGACTTCGCCGACCACAATCCTGTCGGGGCGCAGGCGCATCGTGCTCTTCAGCAGTCGCGTCATATCGATTGTATCGCTCGTATGGAGAAGAACGGCATTCTCGGCTGCGCATTGAATTTCGGCGGTGTCTTCAAGGATGACGAGGCGGTCGTCCGGCGCCGACTTGACGATTTCGTTGATGACCGCATTGGCGAGCGTCGTCTTGCCGGAACCGGTTCCTCCGGAAATGATGATGTTGAGCCGAGCCGAAATCGCGCTGCGGATGGTCGAAGCCTGCTGTTCAGTCATGACCCCGGAGCGCACATAGTCCTCGAGGGGGATCAGGCGAGAGGCACGACGGCGAATGGTGAACGCCGGCCGGGAAACGACGGGCGGCAACAGACCCTCGAAGCGGTGACCACCGATCGGCAGTTCGCCGGAAATGATCGGCTGCTCGGTATCGACCTCGCATTGGAGCGCATGCGCCACGGTGCCGATGACCACTTCCGCGCTGGCCGCCGACATCTCACCGGCCGCCACCAAACCGTGGCCGAGCCGTTCGATGAACAATTTTCCATCCGGATTGAGCATGATCTCAACCACAGTCGAGTCGTCCAGCGCGACACACAACTGATCGCCGAGCGCCTCCTGGAGTTTGCGGACAAGTCGAGGGTGAGAGCGAAGCTGGTTCACGGCTTTCTCCTTTAGGCTGCCTGGCCCAGACGGCCGGCAAATTGAGAACGGTAGCTGGCGGGATGGAGCTTCTGGAAAATCCTCGGGTTGGCCGCCAGGGTGCCCGCCACGGCCATGGTCACGCCAATCTTCTTGGGTTCGGCGAGCCGCTGCAGCGGCCAGCCAACACGACCCAGAATACGTTCGAAACGGAGGTCTGTGGCCGTGACGATCTCGGTGATGCCGTTGACCAGGCACCACTCAATGATTCCCGCAAACATGGAAAGCGTCGCCTCGTGCACCGAGCCCGCTCCCCTGCCCTCCTCCAATCGCGTATCGACGCAGAAGCGGGAGCTCTCGATCATGGCGAGGTGCGCATTCAGCCGACCATCCGGAAGGAGGGATGGAAAGACGCCCGTCAGCATTGTCGGGCCAAGCGCCGGCAGCAGCCTCGCGCAACCGGTCACGTCGCCACTATTGGATAGCGCGACGATGCAGGTCGGATCGAGAGCGTCAAAGGGGTCCGACTCTCGGCCGTCCACGACGTTGACGTCCCAGCCCAGGCGATTGGCAAAAATGCGCGCACGTAGCTGAAAATGCTGATCGAGAAGTCGGGCTTCGTGGATATTTCGCGGTTTGGTGATCGCGAGAACCTGCATGAATCTCTCCGTCGTCTTTGGTCGGCGGGGAAATCAGCACAGATCGGAATCGAGCGGTAGTTGTAGGATCTTACAAGGCCTGAAGAGTGAGTCGCGGTCCGCCTGGGTTTCCGGTGAACCATTTTGCATGCGATTCTGGCGTTCAGCCTGTCCTGCCCCTTGTAGGATTCACAGTAAAACAAAGCCTGAACTCGGATCCTTGTGCTCATTGTAACTTGTTGGAAACAAAGGAAGAGGTGAATGAAGTCGCATTATTGACCGTCTCCGCGTTAACCCTTTATTAACTTTAAATCCCTTGCGGCGTCGTTAGAATCGGGAGATAGTTGCGGAAATCGTGGCTATGGGGCCATTTTTTCGAAATTGTTCTTACCTCGGAAATAATTTGCAAAATGAGCCATCCGCAGCCCAACCGCTTTGATGTCGAGATTGCACAGCAAGGAGCGAAGATTTCAAGCGCTTTGCATATGCTTCGCAGTCAACAGTATCCTCCCGATGCCCGCAAGGGATTGCGCAAGTTCCAGCTAGGAGAAGTCGCAGACTTCATCGGCGTCACTCAGAGCCATCTTCGACAAATTCATTCGGAGGGCAAGGGGCCCGAGATCGAGTCGGTCAGTGGACGGCGCTACTATACGGCCGACCAGATGTTGGAGCTTCGAGACTACCTTGAGGCCAACAAAAAATCTGAAAAGAGATACTACGTTCCCAGGCGTCGGGAAGGCGAGCCGATGCAGGTCCTATCCGTCGTGAACTTCAAGGGGGGAAGCGGAAAGACAACGACGGCCGCGCACCTCGCACAATATCTCGCCCTCACCGGCCATCGCGTACTGGCGGTCGACCTAGACCCCCAGGCATCGCTTACGTCCCTGTTCGGAATCCAGCCTGAACTCGATGATACGGCCTCCCTGTACGAGGCGCTTCGTTTTGATAACGAGCGGAAGTCGATCGCGGAAGTTATTCAGCCAACCAATATTCCTGGCCTGGACGTGGTCCCTGCAAATCTGGTTCTTCAGGAATATGAGTATGATGTGCCCCTGGCAATCTCCTCCAAAAAGGGAGAGGACGGCCGGTTGTTTTACATGCGCATTGTCAACGCACTGAAGCAGGTAGACGACAGGTACGACGTGGTCGTCATCGATTGCCCGCCACAACTGGGCTACCTGACCATCACGGCACTGATGGCCTCGACAGGCATTCTGATCACTATCCATCCCCAGATGCTGGACATCATGTCGATGAGCCAATTCCTGATGATGTTGGGCGGCATCATGGGCCCGGTTGCAGAGGCCGGCGCCGAGATGCGTGTTCAATGGTTCCGCTATCTCGTTACTCGCTTCGAGCCGACGGACATCCCGCAGGCGCAGATGGTCGGTTTCATGCAGTCTATGTTTGCTCAGCAGATGCTTAAAAACCATGTGCTCAAGTCGACGGCCATTTCAGACGCTTCGATCAAGAAGCAAACGCTCTACGAAGTCGAGCGTGGCAGTTTTGTCCGATCAACCTATGACCGTGCGATGGAAAGTCTAAATGCCGCCAATGGCGAAATCTTGGAACTGATCCACAATGCCTGGGGACGGAAATGACTAGTTTGTCAGCCGTTTTTTTCCTCAGTTTAAATCGTAATTACAGACCCTTGTCGCATTTGAGGGAGGTTGGCGATGTCGCGTGAAAATCCATTCGCAAAGCTGGACCTGGCTTCGATATCGGCAGATAAGGCGCCTACAAAACCCGGCTACGGAATGACTGGTGCTGCAAAGACCGTCGTTCGGTCGATCGAGGACCTAGCGGAGAACACAAAGAAGCTGATGGACGGCGAAGTGATTGTGGAATTGGATCCGCGGTCGCTCGATGTTTCGTTCCTCGCCGACCGTCTTTCCGATGATGATGAGGAATACCAGGAGCTCAAGCAGGCGATCAGAGAATCAGGACAGTTGACGCCAATTCTCGTGCGGCCCAGCACAAACGACAGCCAGCGCTACATGGTTGTCTTTGGTCATCGCCGTTTGAAGGTAGCCCAGGAACTCGGAATTCCGATCAAGGCGGTCGTCAAGAAACTGGACGACATTACCTCTGCGATAGCGCAAGGACAGGAAAACTCCGCTCGCTCGAATCTCTCGTTCATCGAGCGGGCCTATTTTGCTCAGAACCTTCTGGCGTCCGGAATGACGAAGGATGTCGTCAGATCGTCGCTGGCGATTGATGAGGCTATGCTCTCCAAGATGCTTGGAGTGATCGAGATCGTCCCTCCCCCTGTGATCAAGGCGCTCGGCGCATCCAAGAAGATCGGGCGCGACAAGTGGTTGAGCTTACGCCAGCTTTTGCTTGCCCCTGCCCTGCGCAAGGTCGCCACGGAATACGCGGAAACTGCCGAGTTTCTCGGGCTCGAGGAAGAGTCGAGGTTTGACGACCTCCACGGATATCTCACGCGGTACAAGAACAAATCAGCGGCCAAGAAGCCGAAGAGCTCTACGTCCGCGAAGGAGTGGACGTCGAGCGATAGTTCGCTGAGTTTCACAATGAACGCAAAGTCAAAGAAGGTGGCGATCGAGCTTTCGAATATGGAAGCAAAGCCCTTCAGCGATTGGCTTTCGAGCCGGATGGATCGTCTGTACGAGGAATACAGAAAGTCCAAAACCTAAACGCAACGGAGATCAGCCCGCAAAAGAAAAAGGCCCCCAAACGGTAAACCGTGGAAGCCTCTCTCGTTATCCTTAGCAAGATCGAGAATCGCATTTCCCGGAATCACAGTCAAGAGTCTTTGGCACCGATTTGGTGGGCGGATGTCTTTTGCCTGAAGAAAGGTGAGAGGGAAATGCACACAGCCTATGTATCGACGCCTTTTGGGCGGCGACCGATGACGCTTGCTTTGGTGAAAGGCCAGATGGAGGTCGCGCAATCAAAACCCACAGCACGCGTGGAAAAGTGGAAGGTGTTTCGGGACGTCTGTGAGGCGCGCGAACGGTTAGGACTCCAGGACAGAGCGCTTACGATTCTTGATGCGCTGTTGACCTTCTATCCTTCGACCGAGCTCGACGCGGAGCAGGGGCTGGTCGTTTTTCCTTCAAATGCGCAACTATCTGTGCGCGCGCATGGGATCACCGGAACCACACTGCGGCGACACCTGGCGGCGCTCGTAGAGGCGGGCCTCATCCACCGGCGCGACAGCCCGAACGGAAAGCGTTACGTCCATCGCGATCGGGACGGTGAGATCGAACAGGCTTACGGCTTCGACCTTGCGCCGCTGGTGGCGCGCGTCGCAGAGATCGCAGCTCTTGCGCAGGACGTCGCAGCCGAACGCACGCACTTTCGCCGCGCGAAGGAAGCGCTGACCATTTGCCGGCGAGACGTTCGCAAGCTGATTACAGCAGCTATGGAGGAGGGAGCCTCGGGTGACTGGCCTGCCGCGGAAGTCATGTATGTAAGCATTCTTGGGCGTCTACCGCGTTATCCTTCTCGCGCACAGGTCGAAGCGACGCTCGATGAAATGGAGCTGCTGCGCGAAGAAATCCTCAACCTTCTGGAAATTCAGGTAAAAACTGAAAAAACGGGTGGCAATGGTATTCAAAATGGATGCCACATACAGAATTCAAAACCCGAATCCATCTATGATCTTGAACCTAGCTCCGAAAAAGAGCAGGGCGAAAAGCCGGAGTCAGAGCCGCAGATGATGCGCTCGCCGCCGCCGAAGGTTAAGGCCGAACCGATCAAGTCCTTCCCACTGGGCATGGTGCTTCGAGCCTGCCCCCAGATCATTGACTACGGGCCAAGCGGCGGCGTTTCGCACTGGCGCGAGCTGATGGCAGCCGCCGTGGTCGTTCGCTCGATGCTCGGGGTCAGTCCATCGGCCTATCAGGAGGCCTGCGAAGCCATGGGACCTGAGAATGCAGCCGTTGCAATGGCATGTATCCTCGAAAGATCGAATTTCATCAACTCTCCTGGCGGATACCTGCGGGATTTGACGAGACGATCGGAGCGCGGCGAGTTTTCGCTCGGCCCGATGCTGATTGCGCTTTTGAAGGCAAACGGCGAGGGAGCGCTTCGAGTGGTCTGAAGACGATGGCGAGAGTAGGCATTTTTGTCATTGCAGGGGATTCGGTCTCTGGTAAGTTCTCCCAGAATTGCGCGGACCGCACCCAGCCACTTGTCAGCCGTTTTTTTTGCCTGTTTGTTGTTGCAAAACAGATAGTTGGGTGGTTTGAGCATGGATATTGAGGAGAAGTTGCCCGAAAAGCGGGCCACGTGCTGCGTTGCGCATAGTCCTCCTGAAGAGAGGCAAGGAGCCGCACCGGGTGCCAGTACAAGGTGACGCCCCTCGAAGGCAACAGGCAAGCAGGGGCCTCGGGGGACTTCGTCTGCGCGCAGCCGCGGCAATCTGATGGAACGCGCCAAGCTGCGCCGGCGGCCGCCGGAGGCAAACGCGACCATCAGGACGGCCCGGTCGCGAACGTCGCGCAGGCTGTGGCCGCCACAGGTCGCCAGCAGTTTGGCCAGCACGTCACCGGTGACCGCCTTGGCGCTCCTGCGGCGGCGTTGCCGTGGCACGGCGCAGACGGCCAGCCGGATCGCTGATTTGAGGGGAGGGGAGGCGAAGGCCCCCTCGAGGCCGCGCCACTTCGTCAGCGTTGACCATGTCGCCGGTCGCCGGCGCACCGTGTCCGGCGCGTGCGGCCCGGTTGATCTGAGAAAGCCATCGGCTCTCAAGGCCTGGTCGACTTCGGCCGGCATGCCGTGCTCGAGATCAGTCTCGAGTCGCGAGTATGTCGAATCTCTGGGTGGCACGTTGACGATCGTCGCAGATGTCCGGGCAAGAAAGTCGATCTTTCGAGTATCGCAGAGCGGTCCCGACACGGTTCAAAGATATAAGAGTCCTTTCTGATCGGGGCCGTTGCGGGCAAGGTGCTTCAGCACTTTTTATCGGACCGTTCCGCGAGTCACTCTTCGCCATTTGTCGTCGTATTATGCTCAGCTGAGTTCCTGGGCGAGTCCGAGGAGAAGCCCTTCGGGCCTGCGGATGTAGCAGAGCCGATATGTGTCTCCATACTGAACGACTTCGCCGACGAGCTGCGCGCCGCGCGCGCGGAGCCTCTCAAGCGTCTCGTCGATGTCATCCACGGTGAACATGACGCGGAGATAGCCGCGCGCGTTGACTGGAGCGTTGCGGTGATCTGCGACGACCTCAGGTGAGGAAGCGGGAGAGCTCAAGCCGGCTGTGGCCATCAGGTGCGCGCATCATGGCAATCAACACGCTGATCGCCCAGTCCAGTGATACGTCCGGCCCATTCTCCTTCGATCATGGCTCGTCCTTCGAGCTCGAGGCCGAGTTCGCCAAAGAAATCAATCGCCGCTGCGAGGTTGTCGACGACGATGCCTACATTGTCCAATCTCCAAAAGTGTCGTTGCAATCTACGAGGCGTCGCTCGTCTAACAAAGGACGTTTGAGGCGCCCCAAGACCGACAGCCTTCCGGGCGCGATTCGCTGCTGTCCACATCAGAAGTATGGACCGCCTCAAACCGCGACGCCGTGTTCAAACGATCTGTAAAAGGGCCATGGCAGGGCAGGGGGAACCTATAGTCCGGCCGCTTTCGTCAAGTTGACGCGGAACCGGTCGCGGCGGCGCTGGTAACGGCGGGTCATCTCGGCCGACGCGTGGCCGAGCTGCTTCTGCACATGGCGCTCGTCGACTTCGGCCGACGAAGCAAGACCGGCGCGCAGCGAATGGCCAGAAAACTTCAGGCCCCGCTCCATCTCTGGAAGATCGCCGCGAATGCGGGCGGCAAGCACCGTCTTCTTGACCAGCCGCGCCACCTCCTGGTCGTTGAGACGGTCGGGCCCGACATCCTTGCCCTGGCCGCGAACACGACGGAAGAGGGGACCTTTGGCGATCCTGGCAAACTTGATCCAGGTTTCCGCTGCAGCCACCGGGCAAGTGGCATCGGAGGAACCGCGGCCGACTTCGACCTCGCGCCAGCCTGTCTTGCCGCGCAGTGTCACGAGCAGCCCGTTATCGAGGATCTCGATCCAGCCGCGGCCGTCCTCGGTCTGGTCCCGGCCGAGGTCGAGGCCGGTGATTTCCGAGCGACGAAGGCCGCCGGCAAAGCCGATGAGCAGCATCGCCCGGTCGCGGATGCCGCGCAGGGTCCCGCGGTCGAGCGTCTCCAGCATGGCAATCAGGTCTTCCGGCAGGATCGCTTCCTTTTGGCGGGGCGGGGCGGCGTGTTTGTTGCGAATTCCGGCCATCACTGTGGCGATGGCGCGATCCTTGCGATCGAGTGGCGTGCCGCGTTGTGTGCAGTTCCAGCCGATTGCCGCCAGACGCCGTTCGATGGTCGAGACGCTGTTGGGCTTCATGCCACGCTCAGCGGCTCCTGACGCGCAGGCGGTGATGTAGAGACCGACGATGTGCGGGGCTGGGGCGAGGGGGGACAGGTTCTGGCGTCGGCACCAAGCGGCAAAATGCTTCCAATCGGATCCGTAGGCCTTGCGGGTATTCGCGGAGCTCGCCGCCTCGACGTAAGTGCAGGCGCGATCGGTCAGCTCCTGCAGATGGGCCGGCAGACCGGGCGCCGGCGGAGGGGCGGGGAGCATATTCGGGAGATCGTCGTCGGCACCAGGGTCATCGGTCATCGTTACGCCGCCTCGATGTCGGTCTGGGCAAAATCATTACCGATAAACAGCAGCGGTTCGTCCGCACGTTTTGCCAGGGCGTAGGAAAAGCAATCGGCAAAATTCAAGGCCGCCGGATGGCGGCCCTTGCCGTAGGTGAGCCAGGCGTGCGTCGCGAGATCGACGAGGTCAGCGTCGACCGGAATTGTGTCCGCGGCGATCTTACGGAGCCAGAGATCGATCTCGGCCAGCGCGTGTTCGCCGCGCCGGCTGACCAGCACCATGCGTGCTTCGAGCACGCAGGTCGCCGGGATGAGGCGGATCGGGTCGGCAACCAGCGCCTTTTCAAGCCTGACCGCCTCAGGCTCGTTGCGGAGGATTGCCACGATGGCAGACGTGTCGATCACCATCAGTTGGGAATGCCATGCTCGTCGTAGCCGATGATCTCATCATCGCTACGGCTGTCGAGTTCCGGCAAACTTGCCACCCGTTCGCGGATGGCACGCATTTCCGCCAGAAGTCGGTCCTGAGCGGCACCTCCGTGACCCAGACGGTGCAGACGCTCGGTCAAAGCCTCGTGGATAGCGGCCGTTTTGCTAATTCCCCGGCGCCGCGCGAGCTCTTCGACCAGCGCAACGGTGGCCGGGTTTTTGATGTTGAGAGACACGAGAGGCTCCGTTATTCTACCTTTTCTCGGCTTTCTACCATAATTTTCTGTCTTTGTCAAAACGAGCGATAAGGCAATCTTATCAGGCAATATTAGGTCACGACAGGCCGTGCGGTTTGTGGCGATATAACTGGCGTAAACTGCGCGTGTGATCTATGCTCCACGGCATGGATTCGCGCCCGCTCGCTACAGAGCCTCCCTCGATCTGGTCGTCCCGCCTGCCAAGCTGGGCGTTTTTGCGCGCGAGTGGGCAGAGCGAGTCCGACGCCGCCTTCGCCGCTGGTATCGCCCTGAAATCGCTGGACGATCTTGTCCGCGCCGACCCGCCATGGTTGGGCTGCTGGCGTGATCGCCTTGCCCTGAAATCCGCCGTCGTCGCCGCCAGGATGCTCGGCCGTACGGAGGAAGAAAGCGCGATCCGCGACGCGGTTTTGCTGACGGCTGTGGGCGACGATCCCGGCCCGGTCGGGAAGCTGTTTTTGGCGACACGAATGCTGGCGCGCCGATCCGGGACACTCACGACACCGTTTCTTAAAGAGCTTGCCGAACAGCTGGGGATCAAATGGGACGACTGCCTTGCCTCGATCCCCGACATGGTCGATTCTACAAATCAGTCCGGACGAGCAGCACCCTTCGCGGTGGCGGACCTGATAACGGCGATCTCTGCCGTTCGCCCGGACGCCGAAGTGTTGGCGCTCGGCGTGGCCGACGCCGTGCTCGCCCGAAAACTGAACTGGCAAAAACCCGTGCCGCTGCTGCTGCCTGAACGTTTTGGCGCTGCGTTTCGGACGATTGGGGGCAGGGGGCGTGTCCGCGCGGGCGAACCGGGGTATCCAAAAGCGATATCTCTGGCGCTGGTCGACGGCGTCGACGCGGCGCTGCGGTCCGCCACAGAGATCGATCGGAGGGCTCAGCGGCTGCTGTCCATTTTGCCGAAGCTTCGGACCAAGGGCGCCGAACCGGTGATCTGCAGATTGCTGACAGAAGACGCGGTACCGGCGTCCGCGCCGGGCAGTGCCCTGTCGCGCTGGGCCGCCACTCGATTGTTCGAGCGTCTCGAACGTTTCGAGGCCGTGCGCGAGCTATCCGGTCGCTCCTCCTTCCGGATCTTTGGGTTGTGACGATGGCGGGAGCGAGCGCAGCCAAGACCAACCGGCGCCAGGTGAAGGAGCGAAAGCAAGAGGTTCTGTACGATCGTGAGCTCGAGGACTTGCCGCCGGAGCTGCGCTGGCGGGAATGGATACTGCGGGTCGAGGCGGTGATCTTTGCCTCGGCCGAGCCGGTCAGCCGCGAAACGCTGGCGAGGGTCGTCGGCAAGGACTGCAGCATCGATCTGCTGATCGCCGATCTTATTGAGGAATTACGAGGCCGGCCCTATGAGCTGGTCTCGGTCGCCGGCGGCTGGCAACACCGCACCCGTGTTCGTTTTGCCGAAACAATCCGCGCCTCAACGACGCCGACACGGGGAGGCGCCCCGGCATTGTCGGAGTTCGAGGCGATGGTACTGGTGGCGGTGGGATATTTTCAGCCGGTCACCCGTGGTGAATTGTCAAAAATATTCGGCAAGGAAGTGAGCCGCGACACGATTGCCAGTCTGCGCGGCGCCGGTTTCCTCGGCTCAGGGCCGCGAAGCCCGACACCTGGTGCGCCCTATACCTATGTGACGACCAAGCATTTCCTTTCCGCCTTCGGCATGGAGACGCTACGTGACCTGCCCAACATTGAGGCGCTCGAGGATGCGGGCCTGCTCAGCCGGCAGGTCGTTCAAAATGAGCAGCTTTCGGCCGAGACGGAGAGCGACGAAGAATAAGTTTGCTGTCGGCCGTGTGCACGATGTCTCCGTCGCGGTATTCTGTTGGACTTCGTCCGTCACCTCAGTCCGGCGATCTTGCGGCGAAGTACGCCCGAAAAATTCTTCAGCCCGCTTTGCTCGAGCGTGTCTACGAACGCTTCGACAGATGGCGTTGTCTTGCGCAGATTATGGCGCGCACGTCTAACACTGGAGATCAGCGCGTTGGGAAACGCCGAATGGAGATCAGCCAAAAAATCATCCGGCGACTGGCTGGTCACGCCGTAGGGGCGGAGGTCTCGCGTTGGGAAATCCTTGAGATTCCAGGTGACGATGACGGAGGCTTTTCCAGCGATGGCGGCTGCGAGTACGTGCCGATCGTCGGGGTCAGGTAGTTCGAGGTCCGCGATCAACGAGCGATAGTTCGCCACGTCCGCCTCCGGCAGGACGGCCTTCATCCGGTCACGCGTTGCAATCAGACGCTCTATTGGTAAGGCAGGCGTGTTGGCGGCGAGATTGCGCATCCACTCGTCGTGGATGTCATCGGTCCAGCGCGCCTCGACGAGACCGTCGAAGGCGCACTGGATCAGGACGTTGCGCAGATGAAAGGGATAGAGGACGCAGGCATCATAGACCGCGAAGGGCGGGTTAGAGGCCATGGGTCTGGAACAAGTCCTCGGTATCTTCGGCAAGCGCGTCCATCGCGGTCTGCCGGGCGTCGAGCCTGGATTTCAGCGCAAGCACGTCCTTCATCAAGGCGCGGCGATGTTTTCCCACATAACGAAACGGCAGATCGCCCCGGTCCATGCGCAGGACGACGAGAGGACGAGAGATGCCGAGAATGGCAGACACCTCGGTCGGGCTCAGTTCCTGGTCTTCGGCCAGGACGGCAACACGCTCGCCGCGCAGCATGTGCGCCAGAAGAGCTTCAACCGCCGCGGCGGCCGAGGGCGGTATCGAGAGCGTCTGTTCCCGCCCGCCTTCATGGCGAACATGAAGTTCCAGCCTGTCGCCTGCAGCCAACTTCGGCAAGGGCGACGCGGTTTTGCGGTCGCGATCCGACAATCCGGCGAAATGAACGATTTGGCTGGCCATGGCGATGTCTCCTTGATCGCAAATATAGTGCGGATGGCCGGTAACTGCAATAACTGAAAGCGTGCAGCCCGGACGCGGTGGCGATGCAGGCTGCCAGATCGCCAACGCCGCATCGAAGCCAGGCGGCTTCCCAAACTGTTTAAGGATGCGCCGGGAGAGCGGCCTTATCCTGAAGCAACGTCTGTATTGCTCCTGCACTAAATGCTAAGTGGCGCCGTCATTGATGGAGAAGGTTCAATTGATTTGTACAATATAAAAGAAAAGGTGATCTTGTCACCATCAACTCCAATAAGCGATACTTATCGATGGTTATAACCCCAACTCGGCACCATACCATGTGAGGAACCCAAACTTTTTTATAGAGTTCGTATAATTTACCATAAAATCAATGGCTTACAATTTCGACAGATTGGCAATTTCGAGCTTTTTGGAACCGGCGTTTCGCGCCGGTATCGCCCTGACACGTCTTGACGAGCGCATCGCCCGCTCACCGGTCGGCCAGGGATGGCTCGAGCGATCCCAGTTCACCGACGCCTGCGCCTCCCTGTGGATCGACGGCGAACTGGTCCATCTCGAAGACCTCGTCCTCTACGACGATATCCGCGATATTCGCACACCCACCCATGAACTGACAATCGCCCGCGACGTGTTGTGCACCCGCCGGCGCATCGCCGCCCAACCGCCCGGCTGGGCGTTGACTGCCGACGGGGTTCGGACGCTGCGAAAGACGGCGGAGATCACGTCGGCCGACGCTGGCGACGTGGAGACACCCGGTGCCATCCGGCCCGCGGTCGCGAGCGATCCAGAAGGGGAGGGCGAAGACGCCGACGACGTCGAAAACCTCCCCGGTATCGACGACGCCGCCATTGATGCGGTGCTCGCCCGATCAGACGCGGCGATCGAGAACGCAACACGGCCCGGCCGCGGCGGCGGCCAAGATAAAGATCTGATGGTCTACGATCTCGACTGGGATGAGGACGCGCGGCTGGACGAATGGCGGGCTGTGCTGCGCCAGGCCGAAAACTTGCCGGCGGTGCTGCAGGCCATCGTCGCCCTTGATGCTTGGAACGAGCTTTCGGTCCTCCAGCACGCGCCCTGGCTCGGCAGATTGTTGGCGGCGTCGATCCTGCGCCATGCCGGCGTCACGTCAGGCGCGCATCTTGCCGCCGTCAATCTCGGACTGAAAACCATTCCCGTCGATCGGCGTCGGCATCGGGACCGCGAAACCCGGCTGCTCGCCATCGCCCACGGCTTTTTGGCGGCCGCCGAGATCGGGCTCAAAGAACATGACCGGCTGGCGCTGGCGCGAACATTGATGGAGCGGAAATTGGAGGGGCGCCGGACATCTTCAAAGCTGCCGGAACTGGTTGAACTGGTGATGGCAAAGCCGCTGGTGTCAGGGAAAATGGTGGCGGAGACGCTCGAGATGACGCCGCAGGCGGCGCGGCGGATTGTTTTGGAGCTGGGCTTGAGGGAGATGACGGGCAGGGGGAGGTTTCGGGCATGGGGCGTCCTATAGCGGAGCGATGATGTTTGAATTATCTTTTCAATGCGCTTTTCAACATCGCACTTAGCGCGCGGCCTTCCGGGCCATTCCCGTATCGGTCCACGACCCCGTGAGCGACGAGCCTAGTCTCTATGGAAAGCTGCCGCTCAAGGTTGGGCGTATCGCGTTCCATATATCGAGACTTGGTATAGAGCACGCGGTCTGAAAAATCCTTGCTGTGACTTGAGAACCGCGCGAGATCGACCACAACCCGGGAGGAAATCTTCGGTAAAGGCGACTCCATGTTGCTGCAAACATAGCCCTTCAGCTTTCCGCGCGCGGGCCCGATTTCAACGATATCGCATGCGCTGAAACCGGGAGAGACAAGCTCCGAGCAGCCAAGCATCAATCTGATCCCTATCGGAAGACGCTCTTCGCTGACCATGCCAAAAGACAAAGCGGATTCATTGATCGTCGCTACACCATTTGCAACGGCCGAGCGAAAGCTTTCTGCTAAAAAGTCGGCCGCTTGAAGTGCGCGGAGCTGCTCGCGTGCCTCGTCGAGAAGGTGCTCATGGCTCCCGAAGAAATATCGAACACTTCGTCGAATCGAGGGTGGCAGTGTCGTATATCTCGGCGATCCTGGGAAAAGCGACAGGGCAGCCATGACAACCATGTCCTCGCGCCTCTTTAGGGCTGCATCCTCAAGCTCGGCTCTATCAAAACCTGCAACACACGAACGAATGGCCGCTGCTGGAGAAAGCGATGCGAGAGCGATGATGGATGAGGTTTCGGGGTCGACTTCGAAGGGGGTGGGAACTCTTCCAAGGCTGAGCGCTAGGTCCCATAGAGCGGATGTGATAGCCGAGGGCACCTCCCGCGCGGCTTTTAATGGACGAAGAGTGCGAGCAAGGCGCATCGATCCTATGGAGGCTGAAGAAATTCGCGAATACCTGGCGAACCTGATCTCCTGCTCAAGTTCCTTGTCTTTAAAGCATGCAACTGATCCATTGCCCAGAGTGACAGCCTGCTCGCCAAGGACCTCCGATACCCATGAAATAAGGTCGGCCTGGGCGTAGTATTTCTGGAACGTCGCTATCGATGTCAGATATCCGTCGCCATGGCTTGTATGTCCCGCGACGTTTGCTTGGTTGGCGAGCATTGCCGAGATGCAGAGGCCTCTCCGACAGTATGACCAGGCAGACCTCAACGTATCGGCCCTCTCGCGTGGATCTTCGATGACGTTGACCACAAAACCGAGGTTCACGATGTCGGCTTCTCTTTTTATCCCATCGGGCTTGTGCGCAGGATCCCAGCCGAACGCATCGTAGCCGCTCTTAGTCAGAATCGCGACGTCGCTGCCGAGACCGCAGCCGTAATCGAACATGCTATATTCAGGCCGAAGCATGCCTTGCTTCAACATCAAGGCCACAGGAGCGGATAGGTCGTAGCGCGTTATTGCGGTCTTGTGACGCTCGACGGTGGCGAACGAAGCGTGACGAAGTCGAGGGCCGTCTATAAGCAGTCCCACGTCCGATACAAGTCTACCCCAAGCCTCACGGGTACCGATCCGTTTGGCGTCAGCAAAGAGGTCATGACGTTCCGCAAGAGCAGTGATCGCACTGAATGCAGGTCGGCGGGCATCTCCCTCAGCAAGAAGGAGTTCCTTCCGGTGCAGGATCGGAGGGTTTTTGCGGCCCGAGTAGTCAGTGTCCGTGAAGGTGAAGTCGGGGAGCTTGAAAGTCCTCGCCCGCAATAAAACCGGGAAGGCGTGAGCATCGAAATCCTGGTATTGCAACAGCGAAAGCTTGCTTGTTTCGAGCTTGACGGCGTTCCATTCGAAGGGCGGGCCCGAAGACATGGCCGAGGCGACAATTCGCAAAGTATCGTCGGGCAGGGCGTCGATCGCATCCCGATGGAGGTAAAGTGTTCGGCCGATCTTCTTCCCAGCAGCCATCGTCCAAGCATTCTCTCTCAGCAGGCGCGCCGTAGAAATTACGGCCGGAAATCACCCTGCCCCGTAGGGTCTGCTATTGCATCCGGTGCTTCGGCTAAATCGCAGCACTTACAATCCGGTCCTCAGGAAGACATTCTCTCTAAATTCGGTCGCGTAGGGAAGCTTTGCCAGCTCGTCGGCCAGGTGACCTTCCCAATATTTGTTGACGCCGTATACGTTCTGGATCTTCGCAAGCGCGCTCTTTCCGTCGGATAGTCGTCTCCGCTCCGCTGATTTCAGCGCTTCCTCCATAGTGTCGAAACGGGTTTTGATCAGCCGAAGCAGTGTTTTGAACTCAGTGCGAAAAACCTCCCAAGTGCAGCCAGCGGCGGCAACCTTAGCTTTGAGCAGCTTGAGAAACCCGGTCCGAGAAAGATCGTTGAAAAACATTCCGCTGTCTAGAATGCCGGAAATCGCCTGCGCTGAATGAAGACGCGCACTCGTATACTTGCACACAGCACTCGAGAAGTAGCGGTCAACGACCCCGTTGATCAACTCGCGAACATCGTCCGCCGACCTCGTATGCAGGCCAGCAAGGGTCCTGTCTTTGACGACGTAGTGACAGACGTCCGTGTGCCTCAACAGAATGTTTTCCGCCTCGTGTTCCGCCAGGAACAGAACGCCATCGAGTTCGGGATCATCGACCACGAATGTCGGTTCGACACATTCGAGCATCTTTTCAAAGCCGAGATGGGACGATGCGGCCGCTTCGCCATCGATTAGCCCAAAGACCTTCCTGTTGGTGACGCGCTCGCGTTTCACCCGCGCGATTGCGGGTCCGCAGCCCGTTCCGCCTTCCGGGGGTATCTTGAATTCGATCCGCTCGGCATGCCCCGGCCCTACCAGGACGCCAAAGAGATTGGCGTCACTTTCAGCTTCCACATAAACGACCACTTTTCCGATGTAGATATTGTCCAGCTCGGCTGGGTCCGAAATCTGAGAAAGGTTCGCCATTACTGGATGTCGCTCTCTATCAAGTGCCCACCCTTGATCAGGCCTTCTTCCTGCACGTTGTGCTGGAAAACCTGCATCAGCTCACGGTTGTGTGTTGTGAATATCAGGGTGAGGGCCGTGTAATTTCGAAGCAACTCTTTCATCGCCTCGAACATCCGGTTCATCCACCTTGTATGGAGATGAATCTCGATTTCATCGATGAGAATGATCGTATTCGATGTCATGTGGGTCAACGTCCGACCGAGAATCTGGAGCATTGCCCGTTCGCCGTGGCTGAGGGCAGCCAGCGAATGAACACCGTAGCGTGTTTTGACGTAAGTCCTCAGCTCCTCGCGCCGCGGCTGCGTTATAGACTTCGACGGGTCGTCCTTGAAGATGAGGGCATTCAGGAATGACAGAAGATCATCCACCCGACGATCGCCCGCGCCGTCCGAGCGCCTGTCGGCGAGCCATTCGAGCCACACAAGTACATTGTCGATGGACGTACCCCATTCGGGGCCGTCGGAGCTGAATATCTGGGCTGGCTGGTAGCCCCAGATATCCGGTCGCGTCACGGCAAAATGCTCCACAGGCGCGACTACACGTCGATCTGCCGGAAAATAGAGGATAGAGGGCAGGTTTTGAGACAAGCCAAAAAGCTCGCTTGGCGGCTGGCCGAGAGAACGCCGCGTTATGTCATAAAACAGCGCACCGAGTTCGTTCGTCTGGGAGCTCACACTCAGACCCTGAGGCGTCATCGATATACCGAGCCCAGCCCAATTGCGGGTTTGAGCCACGGTGTCGAGCTCGTCCGGCGTCCAACTCCGCACAGGGCCTTGAGAGCCTGTCCACACGGACAGCAGCACGTCCTGCGAAACGCCGTCGATCGTCCAGGTCGCGCGGATATCGACTTGAGCTTGTCCGGTGGCTGTGAATTGTGCAAACCTGCCACACGGGTTCTCATTTAGTAGACCGAAAAGGCCGAAAATCGCCTCGAGTACGGTCGTCTTACCGTAAGCATTCTTTGCCAGTAACATATACAGGTTCGCTGGACCTGCCGAATAAGGGTCCGACGATCCCGGCTCGATCCCGAAAAAATCGAACTCCCGCTTTCCGTTGCGGAATGGCCCAAGCTCTTCAACAGTGAGGCGGATCAGCTTCCAGTCCGAAATCGTCAAATTCTGCATGTCTATCTCAATATTTCGCTGATGTCGGACGGAAGAACCCGGCTTCCGTGACCTCTCACAACTTGCTGCCCCGTGAATTTAACAAGCATGTCACCCTTGCCAAGGAGCTGTTCGGCACCGCCCTCATCGAGGATGATCCTCGATTCAGCATTTTTCTGTACCGTAAGGGCGATACGGCTCGGTATGTTCGATCGAAGCAGGCCAGGGAAAGTGGCGGCCTCGGGCCTCTGTGTTGCTAAGACGAGATGGATTCCCGATGAACGGGACTTCTGAGCCAGCTTGATAAGGGGGATCTCGATCTCGCGACGGTTCAAAAACAGGTCGCCGAGTTCATCGACCACCGCGACGATCCTCTTGAGGCGCGCGCCTTTCTCAAGCGCCTCGGAGATGTCACGGGCACCAAGTTCTTTGAAAACAGTTTGCCGACGCTCCATTTCGTCCACTAGGTCGTTGAGCGCTCTGTAGGCGTCGTCGGGCGTCACTACAGGCTCTTTACCCATCAAATTGGGTAAGCCGCGGTAGCCGGCGAATTCTACTGCCTTTGGGTCAACGAGAAGCAGCTCCGGAGCCAATACCTTGTTGTGGTTCAGCGAGAGCAGGATGGAATGAAGGCACATACTTTTGCCGCTTCCTGTCGTGCCACCGATGAAAAGATGTGGAGCTTCAGCCAGATCAATCAGCAGTGGCTCACCGAGCACGCTGGTGCCGAGGCAAATCGGCAGCGACATCTTAGATGCGGCGGGACTGTCCAGAGCGGAGACGATGTCCGGCCAGTTTACCGTTTTCCAGGTGGTTGAAGGGCGGGGCACGTCTAGAACAACCGTTCGCTCGCTGGTGCCGACGGCGATGTCGATCTTCCTGTCCCCGAGGCCAAGGGCAAAGCCGATCTTGTCTTGACCGCGGCGCAGTCGGTCCAGATCGTCGAGGAGCGGAAGCTCGTAGCTGAAGCGGGTGAGGCGCGGCCCGACGGATGTTGACTGCAGTTTGGCATCCACCCCGATCTGACCGAGGGCGCGCGTCACTCGTTCGCCGAGACCGTCACTCGTCTCTCCGCTGTCGGCCTCCTTTGCCCGGTCGACAAGGATTTCGTCGAGGATGTAGCGGTTCAAGTCCGACTGGTCGCGCCACTCTTCGTTGAGTACCGCCAGTCCGCGCCTGACGTGACGTTGAAGTGCCGCATGGTAGAGTTCTTCATCCTCGAACAGATCGGCGCCTTCGTAGATCGACAACATCGCGCAATACAGATCCGTGAAGTCCTCGAGCTCGTTGGCCCTGCCTTCGCCGATAAGCTGCATTGGATGCAATTCGACGCCGCCACGCTGTCCTGAAAGCGGTGGATATAGCTCGGGCGAGGGTGCCTCGGTCATCTGAAGTGAACGGGCCAATGCCAGGCGCGCTATAGTCCACTGATCGAGCTTCTGTCGCCATCCCTGCGAAACGCGTTCGATTATGGCACGCTCATCTTTTGTGAGGTGGATACGTGACACCATCAGGCAAGCTCCACGAGGGCTTGGCCCTGTTTGACCTCAGCGGCGTCCCCGGTGTTGTTTTCGATCAGATAATGCTCGGCGATGCGCGGCTCCAGAAGACCCCGCTTGCGCGCATCGATTTCGGCGTTTGTGGGAAGGATGATGACCTGTCTCGCCAGCGCCGGATAATAGGACTTCAGCAAATGATCCTGGTTCTCGCGGTCGATACGACCGAGTGGGGTGTCAATTATCACGGGTATATCCCGGTTGGCGCTGTCTTTCATTGCCCATAGAAGCGCCGTCGCAGCCAATTGCTTCATACCACTGGAGAGGCTCGTACGGCCGATCGGTCTTCCGTTCTCCTCATAAAAAGTCAGCACATAGGCGTCATCGATCCCGATCCGCTTGATCAAGGGATGGGAGATAATTCGGCGGAAGCGATCATTAAGTAAGTCTTCAAGCTCCGTGCGGGTCGCGTCTTTCAATCTCAACGCGATTTCGTTCAGCGCCTTAGATACGCTCGTCGCGAACTTGCTCTCTGCCATTTCCGTCGTGGCTTGGTTTTGGCTTGCCTGAAGACGGATGATCGTCTCCGCAATATCGATCCGCTGCTGCTTGAAGTCCGTCAACTTGGTCGTTGAAACGCCCTTCTGCTGGTTCAGGCGGGCTTCCTTCACCCGGAGCTCCTCGATCATGTTCGTCACGTCGCGGAACTCTTCGAGATTGCCTTGAGCGCCCACCTCGAGCTTGAGAAGAGCCTCGGTGACTTCAGCCAGTTCCGCCTTCGTTTGGGAGGCCTGCTCAAGGAGGCGGACATGTCTATCTTGCCGTTCGCCGCCCGCTGCGCTCCAGTGTTCAACCATACGGCGCATTTTTTCTATCCGAAACACATCCGCGGCCGCGAATGTCCCAAGGGCGGAGCCCGGAAGATTTAGTGCACCGTTGAGCTTTCCGGAAAGATACCGGGCAATCCCGGCGACATCCTCATGTGGCATATCGGGCGCGGCTTCGGCGACCCAACCGGGGAGCCGTGTGTCTATCTGCCTCACGAAATTTGCTTCAGCGGATCCACCAGCGGCGATGCGCGCTTCGACCTCATCTCGCACGCGCTTGAGTATCCGCAGGTTAGCGACGACCGGAATATCCAATGGCAGCTGCGTCGATATCTCCGCGACGCAGTCCTCGAGTTGCTTGTTTAGTTTTTTCAACTGCTTTTCAAGGGCGTCGCGCTGGAGTTCGGACGCACCTGAACTGAGATTTGCCCGTCGAATTTCGAGCTTGCGCAAATCAATGCCGTCGGTTGTAAGGGTGTCGTCGATGGCGACAAGCTGTTCTTCAAGCTCGAAAATGGACGTCTCGATACTGCGCTGCGACGCCAGAGCCGCATCGACCTGACGGCGGAGCTCGGTCTGCATTCCTCGAAGACGTCGTTCGTCTGCGACTTTTCGAACCTCCTCCGCGAGTTCTTCGACGAAAGTAAGCTGAAGAAGCCGATTGATGTCCTTCTGCAGGGTGCCGGATGACTCCGCGATGCTCTTGATATCCTCGCCGTCGAAAAAGAAAAACTTCACGAGATCGCTCGGCAGCGTCTCCTCGAGGAAATCCTCCGCGGCTTCGCCGGCCTTTCTATTGCCGTCGAAATCAATGTAGACCCCGGATGCCGTGTTGTTCCCCTCGGTTTGCCACCACCGCTGTGCGGTGAACTCCCTTTCGTCCTCGTCGGTCCAGCTAATTTCGACGAACGTTTCGACGGTCTCGTTGAGAACAGCGGCTTTACGCCTTGCACTGCGGTTGACCAGACCTGACCAACGTGCGCCATCCCCGAGCAGATACTGTTTTTCATTCAGAAGGGAGGGGGGGAAGCCCACCGTCCGAAATTGCTTCTGTGCAATGCCCGTAAAGAGGAGTTTCACGGCGTTCAAGAAGCTTGTTTTTCCCATGCCGTTGCGACCCCAGATCAACACGACGTTGCGCGATTGGCTGGTAATGGAAAAATCGAAATTTATCAGGCCATGGTAGGCAAAAATATTCTTTAAACGGACCCGAGTGAATTTCATTTACCCTCGATCCGCCACTTTTCGAACTCTTCTTCGAAGAGCGCCGTGATGTCACGGCGCAGGTTCGGGCGCGCTCCCCACGCAAGAAGATCGCGGTGCTTTGTCTCAAGATCCAGCAGGCGGAATATCAGTTCCGCATCCAGACCGGAGCTATCGCAGATTTCCCGAACAATTGATGATCTGAGTTCTTGATTTCGCATCGTCCACCGTGATGCAACCTATAATCAACTTTATGTAAAAAGTGTATAACTTTATCGGGTTACGGATGTGTTGCGAGCAGATTTTCTACCACTCCCACGATCCCACCTTCGACTTTGTTCAGCTTTCGCTCGAGCATATCCAGCCCCCTCGCCCAGTGTTGGGCCACCAAGTCTTGAAACTCGCGGCGCGAAAGTTCGTCCTCTCCGGAATGTTCGACGATCAACGCGATCCATGCGGCGAGGTCACTTTCGTCCTGGCCGAACAACGTGTCACCCTTGATGGGCTTGCCATAGGCCTCGATATGCGTAGAGGGGGGCGTCGGATCAGAAAGCGAGGCTGATATCGCCAGCCGCGCTGGCTGATAGCGAAACGCGAAGCCCCACTCCCGCTGAAAACGGCTGTTCTCGTGATCAGCTGGGAGAGATGTACGGAAATCGGCTCGCACTATGTCGCCAAGCTGTAATGGATAACGCACCGTGCTCATGCCGCCCTCTGCCTGAAATAGCCGTCTTCAAGTACGGTGCTGCCGAGTAGGCCATCATCTGACCTGTATGAAAGGGTGTATTCGGCGGATATGCTCTCCGCTATCTGGTCGTAGTATCGTCCGCCGACTTCCTCGGGCTGAGAGAGGATGATGACCTGGCTTCCACCATTTTTGAAGAAGTCGAGCACACGCTCCCGATGTCCAGTGTCGAGACGGCCGAGCGGCGTATCGATGACCAGCGGAAGCTGCGACCCAACCAGTCCTCCGACGGCGGAAATCAGCGACGTCGCGAATATTTGGTTCTCGCCCGCAGAGGCCTCCGCCTGGCTGATATCGGTCCCGGCCGCATCAAAAATCCTGACTGAGCCGTCTTCGTTGATCTCAATCCGCTGGACAACCGTCTTGTGTGCAAGCTGGCGGTAGTTTGACGAAACCTTATCGGCCAAGGCGGCGTAATATTCAGGTACGATATGGTCTATGGCGTTCAAAATTTCGATGCGCAAGGTAGTCGCTGCATCCACGACAGGAAGTCCGGCAGCTGTCCCGCGGCGCTGGATCAACCTCCTTTCCAGATTTGTCCGCTTCGCCGCGAGCTCGTTCTCGATATGCCAAAGTTGCTGCGCATTCTCGCGTTGCTTTCTTTCGACCGCTTCGAGTTCGCCGTTTATCTCACGCAGCACAGCTGAGTAGCGGCTTCGCGCTGCTTCGATACCCTCTTCAAACTGGAGCGATTCGTCGCTTTCTTTGACAATCTGACCGAGCTCTCTTGCCCGCCGGATGAATTCTGGCAGTTGGACCTTCGCGTCCTGAACGCCTTGCCCGAGGCCGTGGATAACTCGTTCGACATCGTATCGCTCGAGGTACTTGTGGCGGCTCTGATCAGCAACATTCGCGGGGCGCGAGACTGTCCACGCTGACCGCACTCTCTCCTTTATCATACTGCCCGTCGCAAGATCGACCTTAGGCTCGATCTCATCCAGGGCTTTCAAAAGGTTTTCGAGGGCGAGCTCCGATGGGTTGCCGTCCAAGACACGACTGCTGGCTGCTTTCTCAAGCGCGCTGACCGTTCTCTTCATCAGCGGCCGACCGAGAAGCAGGTATGGGAGAAGCCGTGATGCGGTTGCCGCCATCTCGTTGCGTAGGGCGGCCAACTGCTGGTTTGCAATATGTTTGGCTTCGAGCGTTTCGTGCCTGTCCTTGAAGCTGTGGTTAGTGAGCGCGCCCATGTCGTGAACGATCGCGTCGCGTCGCTGTTTGAGGACAGCGGCCTCCGCTTCCACTGCATCGCGGTCGCGTATGCACTCAGCTTGCCTGTCTTCAAGTCCGGTAACATCCCGTCGAAGCTCCGCATCGACGTCCTCGTCGACGAGGTCGCGAGAGCGATCTTTCACATAGTCGGAAAGGTCGGCAGCCAAACGCTTGAGCGACGAAATTCCCAAGGCGCTTTCGATCCCAATCCTAACCTGTTCCCTGACGTCTTTCCGGCCCAGCTCCACAACGCGCTCGCCATCGAACAGAAAAAACGGAATCATGCTGGCGGGGGCGACGATCGAGGCGATGAGGCTCTCGTAAAATGATATTGGGTCTTCATCCTGAGGAACTGCCACGATATCGCGGTCCTTGCCGAGGCGGATCACGACCTCTTCGTCATCCTCGAACAACTGACCGTCATCATCGAAGTACCAGCGTCGCTCGATCTCCAACTGACCGTTGGGTATCGAGAGTTCCACGACGACGGATGACATCCGCTCGCCACGATCGTACGCAGGCTTGTGGAAAGCCCGCTCAATAAAGCTGCGATATTCCGCCCGCCGGACCACTTCAGACGCCTGGGCGGACCCGCGACCACCGTCGATGAAGCTTGCCGCGCCGTACAGCCCCGCGATGAGAGCATCGAGAATACTCGTTTTGCCGTTGCCGTTATTGCCGCCAATCAGCACAATCGGACGACCGGACGCCGTTGTCGGGAACTCGAGGTCCGCGGTATCGAAGGCCTTCCAGTTGGACATCCTGATCCGTTTGAACTGGCATCTGCGCCGCAGGCCGTCGTGTACTGCCGCTATCTGGTTCCTGAGCTCCCCTGGCTCGATGGTGGCAGAAGCGAAAATACTGTCAAAACGAAGAAAAAGCCGTCGACGGTTCTTATGGGAGCCAAGCATGGATTTGGCTTCCAGTAATTGTTCAAGACTGTTACTCATATACTCTAGCCATGCGATCTCGCGGCGTTCTAGGCAGAAAGATTAGAGAGATCTTCTGCCCATATTCTCTTGATGGCGGCGATTTCCTCGTCACTGATAAGTGCTAGGGAAACCTCCACCTGCATGGCAACAAGCTTATCAAGGATTTGTCGTCTTGCGTCCAGTGTAAAGGGGCCTGGGATCAGACGGCCATCTCCGACAAAATTCAGCTTTCCATTGCGCCGGGTGGCCATTCTCATTGAGCCGTCTTCGCGGATCTCCTTGAGCCAGTCCCGGAATTCAAGAAGGGGCTCAAGATCACCATACCCGGATTCGATGAACGATTCTGCGCTCTTGTCCTTCTCGACAACGGTACATGTCCAGCAGCCAAACCGGGAAGAACTCGTCCCGCACGACGGCGCTTCGCTCTTGTCGGTGACGAGTGGACACTCGCCTGCGCCCGCGTTCCGGTACATGGTGACCAGTTCTCGATGGGTACCGCCCCAAGGTGGGCTCGACTGCAACAGGGTCTGCCATACCTCTTCGGTGGTCAGCTCGACAATCGGCTTATATACGAAGCAATTCTTTAGGCTGTTATGAGCGTTCAGGCGCTCCCCATTTTCATAGCGTTCGACGCTGCGCGCTCTCTGGGACGATTCGGCTCGTCTTACCCCGAGCAGTAGGATGGCCTGTCCTGACTTGTCGACCTGGTTCTGAATGTACTCGGTAGTCGGAATTATCTTCATCCGATCGGTGCACCAGCGAAACATCCTGCTTGGCGAGGGATAACCGCGCCCGATGAGGTTCACCCAAAACGTATGGTCGATATCCGGCACCGTCTTCGCGACGGTGACGGGGAGCCGCAACGCGTCGATCGAGCCTGCGATGCGATCGAGTACAGATTGAAGGTGGCTCGCGATAACCGGAGATTCGACAAGCGTATCGTTCGCTACAACGTGAACGCGCCTGGTGCGAAGCCTGGGCGGCAGAGCCAGCAGCATCTCGAAAACGAGCTGGGCCAGCAACGTGCTGTCCTTGCCGCCGGAGAAACCGATGATCCAGGGGGTGGAATGCGGCTGGACGTATTCATCGCGGAGATCAGCGAGCACCGATTTGAGTTTATCTGCGAGGCCCGACTTAACCGCGGCCTGGGTATTCGCAGGATTGACCACGATGTTCATGCTCGTCTCCGAATGGATCGCAATTCGGTTACGCTGGCCGTGATAGCCCGCGATGCGATCTCGATATCATGTTCCGTTGTGAATGGCCCGAGGCCGATGCGAATTGCCGACTCCGCGACATGTCTCGGAAGCCCCATCGCCAACAATACAGGCGAGGGCTCGAGCGATTTCGCGCTGCATGTCGATCCCGTCGAGACCGACACTGACTGCTGAAGGTGATACGCCAGCGCCTCGCCATCCACATCGTCGAAAGAAATGTTAATGTTACCCGGAAGACGGGCGGTTGCCGATCCGTTCAACTTCGATCCGGTAATCGCCAGAAGCTCCGTCAGGAGCGAGTCGCGCATACGACGCACGCGCGTGCCGGTTTCTGCCATTTCCTCCGCGGCAAGCTGACAGGCAACGCCGAACCCGACACAAAGGGGAGTGGGCAGAGTGCCGGATCGCAGTCCCGCTTCCTGTCCGCCACCAGCGAGGTGGGGTTTCATCTTCGGCTTAATCAGCCGCCTCACGTAAAGAGCACCGATACCCCCTGGCCCACCGAGCTTATGACTCGAGATGCTCGCCAGATCGAGAACGCTTAGATCGAGTTCGATCTTGCCAGCGGCTTGGGCCAGATCGGAGTGGAGTAAGCTCCCGCGAGTCCTGACAAGCTCAGAAAGTGCTGCTAGCGGTTGCAACACTCCGACTTCGTGGTTCGCCGCCGCTACTGACACGATACCCGTATCGGTGGTAATCATTTCTGCCGCAGCATCAAGATCGATCAGACCATCCGTGTGGACGGGAAGGGAAACGATCTCAAAGTTATCACGGCGAAGCGCTTCGGCCGCCTTGAGTGCCGAAGGATGTTCAACCGCGCCAATTACGACCTTTTTCTTGTTTTGAGCGGTCAGCAGATCCCGTAGGCCTGCAAAGACAAGGTTGTTGGCTTCGGTCGCACCAGAGGTAAACACGATCTCTGAAGGACGAGCTCCGATTAGATGGGCAACTTGTCCACGAGAGCTTTCCACCGCATCGTGGGCCAGTGTGCCGTGAATGTGGGTGGAGTGCGGGTTTGAATCGAAGCGTTCATAAGCTTCGAAGGTTGCCGCCCTAGCGGCCGGATGCATCGGCGCGTGGGAATGATAGTCGAGATAAATCGGCATAAGCCCATCAATTCTTTAAGTCCGCTCATGCGAAGCGAGCCCCCGTTGGACAACGATGATACACGAGTTCGCAGCAAATCACTCACAAAGCTTACAACTGTCCCCAAAAAACAGACGAGCAGCACAGCGCATCGAGCCGACCTACAGTCCAGGCGGAACGCATTCATACCCGAAAAATCGATAGGATAGCGAGTGGACCAAGATACGAGTCACTCATCACAGTGGCTTCGGGCTCACCTATCCTTAGGTCGATCCTGCTCGCCAGCTTACTGCACGCGTTCATGCAATTTTGGATTTTGAACGATATACAATCCTGAGTTTTCAATTGGCGTAAAATATATGAGCAGTTCCAATCGCATTATTAAGTTCGGAGTCACTCCTGGTCTCGCCAGCGCACGAAAATCCGTTGGCGACGCCACCCGATGCCTGAACGGGATCATCGTCGCACTCGAGACGCTCAAACACGTCGACCCGGTGAAACCGCCCGACCTCCAAATGTCTTGGCACAAATCCGACAATCTTAGTGACTTCGACGAGATGCGCACTTTTGCTGTCAAGAGTGCAATCGTAACGGTGATGGACGGGCTTGATCAATATCTGCGCGTCACGAGCCGGGTACCTGGGCTGGTGCCGGAGGCGTTGCATGATGACTTGAATGGACGAAGAGATCCAAAAATCGAGCGGCGCCGCACGGTCGCTGAACGCTTGAGGGTTTTAGCATCCTACGTTCCGAACGCCGTTGACGGACGAATCTTGCTCATCGTGGACTTGCTTGGCGCCTGGCGGAATGAATTTGTGCACGGCGACAAGCGTCATCGGCTGGGAAATAGCCAACTAAAAGAAATCAAAGGGTCTGATGCTTGGTTCAAGTCTGAGCGAGGAGGGGCCGACGTTGTAGGTCTCGTTCATCGATATCAAAATGAGCAGGCTCCATCTCTGATGGATCTCGTAACCTTGTTTGCATCGACCCAGCGTGCGCTATTCAATATCGACGAGCGTTTATTGTTTCAAATGACCGCAAAAGAGTACGCGTTGGCGCTCACCCATCATTTGCTTCACGAAGATCCGGACCCGAAGCAGCGGCTCGATAAGATTTTTGAACACGGAGGCTTCAAGACATGCGCGAGGCTTCGGACCTGGTTCCTAAGCCGAGGGTGTTGCAGCATGGGCAAGGTTATCGGCAGCGGGCCAGCAATGACGCGGGCCGAATTCAACGCCGTTTTGGGCATGGGACGGAACAAGGCGAGTGAATTGTTTAGAATTCCTCGCGATTGAATTTAGGCGGCAAGAACTTCGGCCACAACGTCTTGAATAAAGAAAGCCTATGCGCCTTTCGGGGCGCATAGGCCGAACTCAGCGCCGACGATCAGCCGAATTTGCGCTCCAGCCTTCGACTCGCCTACTTTACGGTAGATTGCAGCCTCGCGCGTTGCCCGGTTGTCAACGAAGGAAACCGGCACAATCGACCTCTGAATGTTTTGAAGTTTCAGAATAGCGGCTTAAAGCCAATTCTCAACATAATCAATTCTCTTATTTTTCAGTTGCTTAGCCAATGCGAAGGCCTAGGTTGTTGGTTCAGATCCCTTCAAGACCAATGAACAGGCTTAAATCATGCCCTTGCAACCAACCTGCATGACAAATCGCTGCGATTTCAGCTTGTTAATGCCGCCGGGTTTCGAGGCCATCGGGCGCGATCGATAAATTCAAACACTTACAGGCGCCGGTGCAAACCGGGATTGCCTCGGTCCGGTCGCCTTGGCGACGGCGAAAAATGTCCGTCGATGTGTGATCGGCAGCGAGTATGCTCTTTTGACTGATGTGGCCGTTTGATTTGGTGCAGGACGAGCCTCGCTTTTGCGAATGGCGTTCCAGCCTCGCACTATTCCCACGCTAGGAGACGACGCGGCCGATACTTCACAAAAGCCGAATAGTCATCTCGGTTAATTTGCGATTTTTTTAAGATATTTCTTGTCGTACCGTCGTCTTGTTGGCTGCCCACGTGTTCTGCGCGGGGTGTGGACGACGGGAGGACAAGGCACCACCAGGGTGCGTATCTATACAAAATGGGGAACTGAAATATGAGAAAAGTTGTGACTGCCACAGCGGCGACGTTGGCATTGTTTGCGATGACTATTGACGCTCATGCTGGCGCGGCGATCGATAAGATCAAGGCCCGCGGTGAGCTTTACTGTGGAGGTCAACCTGAAGGGTTGGGTTTCCACACGCCGGACCCTAGCGGCAATTGGAAAGGATTTGCCGTTGACTATTGCCGTGCGCTCGCCACCGCGCTTTTCAACGATCCGAGCAAGTTCGTCTACAAGCCGATGTCATTCGTGCAGACGTTCACCGCCCTGCAGACTGGCGAGGTCGACATTATTACGACGTCGACGACATACACGGTCTCACGCGACGCCGTGCTGGGATACGATTTTCCCAGGGTCTACTTTTATTCGGGTAATGCGTTCATGGTCAAAAAGAGCGCAAACGTCATCAGCCCCAAGGATCTGAACGGCGCAGCAATCTGCAACATTACCGGCTCCACCAACATCTCGAGTGTTGACGACTATTTCCGCAAGAATGGCATGACATACACCCAAGTCAACTTCGATAAGATCGATGACGCGTTCAACGCCTACAAGTCCGACCGCTGCGATGCCATCAGCCAGGAGCCGCCTGTGCTTGCCTCCTTCCGCACGTCGCTCGGCAACCCGGATGACAATATCATCCTTGAAACCACGATCTCAAAAGAGCCGTTCTCGCCGGTCGTGCTAGAGAAAGACCCAGAGTGGACGAACCTCGTCAGGCAGACGATTAACGCCACGATTACGGCTGAAGAGCTCGGGATCACATCCGCAAACGTCGAGGAACTCGCCAAGACGAGCCAAGATCCCGAAGTGCGCCGTCTGCTCGGGGCCGAAGGTGATATCGGTACGAAGATGAATCTCGCCAACGACTGGGTGGTCAAAGTTATGAAGGCGGTCGGCAATTACGGCGAAATCTACGAGCGCAACCTCGGGGAACAGTCCGCCTTGAAGATACCGCGCGGAGTCAACAACCTCTGGTCCAATGGCGGACTCATCTATTCGCCGCCGTGGCGCTGATGCGATCGGATCGCCCTGACATGCAAGCGACATCCACGACCCCCGGCTCCGCCACCAAAGCGCCTTGGCGGAGCCACGCCGCATCGGTCGCAGCAGCCAGCGCAGTTCTGGGCTTTCTCGTCGTCGGGTTGACGGTCGGGAAGCAGAGACTGCAGGAAATCGGACTCGGCATCAGCTTCGACTACCTGTTTGGGACTGCTGGATTCAGCATCTCGCAGAGCGTCATTCCGTTGCCGCCAGGTTCGACGAACCTGGCCGCGATCGGGGTTGGTCTCGCCAACGCCTTGGTCGTCGCGTTGACCGCGGTGGTTGGATCGACGCTGCTGGGCTTGGTGGCGGCCCTCGCTAGACTCTCGGACAACCCGCTCGCGGCGCGGATAGGGCGTTCGTACGTCAATGTTGTGCGAAACGTGCCGCTGATAATCTTCCTGGTTTTTTTATATCTGGCGCTCCTTCAACTGCCGCCGCCGCGCGCAGCGTCGGCGACGTTCGGCGCGATCTACTTCACCAATAGGGGCATAGTCGTTCCGTCAGCGGAATTCTCGGTGCCATGGCTCTTCGTCGGGACGCTCCTCGCCGTTGTCGGTCTTGCGGCCCGCTTCATGAAATCGCGTCCGCGGTGGCTGGTCCCGATCCTAGCAACCAGCGCGGTCGCGGTCGTATTCGGAACTGCCCGGTACCAGATACCGGCGTTGGCAGGGTTCAGCATCAACGGCGGCCTCACATTCAGCAACGAGTTTGGGGCATTGGCGTTCGGCATCGCCTTCTACTTCGGCGCGGAGATGGGGGAGGTTATCCGGGCGGCAATTCTCTCGGTGCCCCGCCCCCAGTCCGAGGCAGCCGCCGCGCTGGGACTGCACAGAGGACAAGCGTTTCGACTCGTCATCGCGCCGCAGGCTCTGCGGCTCGCGATCCCGCCGACGATCAACATCTATGTCAACATCATAAAATCGACGCCTTTGGGCGTGGCTGTCGGCTACCCCGAGATCATGTCCGTAACGTACCAGATCATGCAGAATACGGGCCGCGCTATCGAGTCTGTGGTCACCCTCGCGGCTCTCTTTATGGCTATCAATGCTGCGTGCGCTCTCCTCGTCAATTCTCTGGACAGGAGGCGTTGATATGAAGCAGCGGCTTGAAGTCTACTTCGGCACACCCGCGAAGTCCGCCACCACGATTGTCCTCGGTGCGCTCGCGCTGGCGTTCTTCTGGTGGATTTTCCGATGGGCAATCGTCGACGCGACCTGGACAGGGGACGCATCCCAATGCCGCGCGAACCCCGGTGGGGCGTGCTGGACATTCCTGACGAACAAAATGTCTTTCATTCTGTTTGGCTTCTACCCTCTGGAAGAGATCGGGCGGGTGGTCGCGCTTTGCGCGTTATTCGCGGCTTGCCTGGTGCTGTCGCTCATGGCAATCGCGACCGGCACCAAGACCCTGCTTCGCGCCTTGCCACTCCTCTGGCTGGCGCAACTCGCCGCCTCCTTCGTTCTCCTGAGCGGCGGCGTCTTCGGCCTCGCCCCAGTTCCTGAGCGACTCTGGAGTGGACTTCCGATCACGATCGTTCTGTCGGTAAGCACCATCTTGCTCGGACTTCCGCTTGGGACCTTGATTGCGCTGGGACGCAAGTCGAGGAACGGAGCAGTGCGCATGTTGTGCCTGTGGTTCGTGGAAGTGATGAGGGCGCTGCCAATCATTGCGGTCCTGTTCATCGCGACGATCATTGTACCGTTGTTCCTTCCCGTACAGCTCGAAATCGGCACGCTTTTCCGCGCTCTTGTTGGGCTGCTGTTGGTCGCTGCCGCCTACTTCTCCGAGATCGTGCGGAGCGGTCTCAACGCGATCCCGCACCTTCAGTATGAGGCGGCAGACAGCCTCGGATTCACGAGGCTCCAGCGGGTGCGCCTGGTCATTCTGCCCCAAGCGTTTTCGCTGGTCGTCCCGCCGCTCGTCAGTCTGGCTGCCAGCCTGCTCAAGGATACGACCCTCATCGTCATCATCTCGCAGTTTGATCTCGTAGGCACTGCGCGGCTGGCGATATCCGATCCGCAGTGGACCGGATTTTCGGCCGAAGGGTTCGTCTTCATCGGCGTGATTTACTTCGCAATGTGTTGTTCGATCATCAAATTTGGGGAAATGGCCGAGATGCTGATGTCCGTCGGCCGACGCTGATGACCGTGCAATGTCCAAGGAGTTCAGACTTTGACTTCAGTAGAACAACAAGGTGCCGCGATCGAATTCGCGGGTGTTAGCAAGTGGTATGGAAATTTTAGGGTCCTGCGCAACGTATCGCTGACCATTCCAACGGGCGGCCGCGTCGTCCTCTGCGGACCATCGGGATCGGGCAAGAGCACGCTCATCAGATGCATCAACCAACTGGAGACCTACCAAGAGGGCAAAATCCTCGTGGACGGCACCCAGGTTGATAGCAAACTGAAGGCGATCGACTCCGTCAGACGGGAAGTGGGTATGGTCTTCCAGTCGTTTGCTCTCTTTCCCCACCTGACCATCATCGAGAACTGCATGCTTGCGCCGATCCATGTGCGAAAGATGTCCGGGCGCGATGCCCGGGCGGTGGCGATGGAACACCTCGAGAAGGTGCGGATTGAAAATCAAGCCGATAAATACCCGACCCAACTCAGCGGCGGCCAGCAACAGCGGGCGGCGATCGCGCGCGCGCTTTGCATGCGGCCGAAGATCATGCTCTTCGACGAACCTACATCGGCACTCGATCCCGAAATGGTCAAGGAGGTCCTCGACACAATGGTCGCGCTCGCCGCCGACGGGATGACGATGATCTGCGTGACGCACGAGATGGGGTTCGCGCGTCGCGTCGCTGACCGCGTGATCTTTATGGATAGCGGTGAGATCGTGGAATCGGCGCCGCCTGGTGAATTTTTCGACACCCCTAGGAATAGCCGCACAAAGGCGTTCCTCGGACAGATTTTGCACTGAACAGTGGCCCCGCGGCGCGACCACAATCAATCGGAGACTACAATGAAAGTGATCATAACCGGCGCGGCCGGACAAATTGGCCAACGGCTGGCCCTGAATCTGCTTAAGCAGGGCAACGAAATTGCGTGCCTTGATCTCGCCCCGGCTCCCGAAGGACTGGATAGCGTGTGGATACAAAGTGACCTCAGCAACCTTGATAAACTTTCAGGCCTCATGAAGGGCTTCGACGCTGTCGTTCATCTCGGAGCCATTTCCGACCCAATCGAGTGGGAACGCTATCCCGAAATCATTGAAGTGAACGTCGTCGGAACGTTCAATGTTTTCGAGGCCGCCCGCCGCGCCGGCATCAAGCGAATTGTATTCGCCAGCTCTATCTGCGCCATCGGCCCGATCTCATGGGTCAAGCCCTGGACGCCGGACTATCTGCCGATGGACGATGATCATCCTCGACAGCCCGACGACAATTACGGTGCCACAAAGCTTATGGGTGAAATCCTCGCTCGTGGCTTCCATGTCCGATACGGTTTGGAGATTCTTTGCCTGCGTTTCACCGGCGTTCTGTTCCCGGACAAGCCGCAGTCAATCGCTCGCTACCAAGACTGGCTCGCCGACCCGGATGGCGAGCTCGTCAACCGCATGTGGTCCTACCTTCGCAGCGAAGACGCATTGGAAGCCATCGAGCGCGGGCTCAGAGCACCGAAGATCGGATACGAGCGTATTCTCCTTGCTGCCCCGGATTCCGCCGTCGGTACCGTCTCGATTGAGGATCTGGTCTCCCGGCATTTCCCCGAACGTCTCGCCGAGGTCCAATCTCTTGCAAAGGTTGCTGGCGAGAACCCCTCTCTTGTAAGTACGCAGAAGTGTTTTGAGCTCTTCGGGTGGAGACCAATGCGTTCATACCGCGATGTCCCGGGCCTTTCCCAACTGGCAGGAGGCAACAATGTCCGCACGGCGGTTTAGTCTCGGCGCAATTGCTCTGGATATGCAGGACCTGTCGCTGGAGGACATCTTCCGAACGACAGCGGATTGGGGTCTTGAGCATGTCGATTTGTATTACAAGGTGAACTACTTCGACTTTAGCGTCGCGCAGATCAAGCGGCTGCAGTCGGCTTATGGTGTCCGGGTCCATTCCGTTAGCACCCGTGGCATGCCGCTCTCACATACGCTGGACGCGAATGAGCAGCTCGAGATTGTCTTCCAGGCGCTGGAGCAGGCGGCAGAGCTGGGCGCTGGTTATTCCGAAAGCATGGCAGGCCCCGCGAAACTGGACACTGACGCCGCAATCGACCGCTACGTCGAACTCGTTGCCCCAATCGTCCGCCGGGCCGAGGAACTCGGCGTCACGTTGCTCGTCGAAAACGTCTTCAACCGCGATGATGCCAAGGACCCGACGGCGAGTGTCGACGGCACCCGCAAACTGCTTGAAAGAGTGGGATCGGAGAACTACGCCCTCTGCTGGGACATCGCCAATTTCGCGGTTAACGGCGAAAGCACCTACCCGCGACCGTATGAAACGCTCAAGCCCTGGATCAAGTACGTGCATCTCAAGGACACGGTACCTCAGGGGTCCTGTGATTTGTCCTACCAGGAGAGAAAGCGTGTGATGGTCGATCCCGAACGAGGCGCTTTTGTCTCAGTGCCGCTCGGAATGGGAATGGTCGATGTAAAGGGTATCGTCGAGCGTCTTATCGCGGATGGTTTCGAGCATCCGGTTACCGTCGAGCTTTTCTGCGGGGACCAAAACCGAGAAGATTACTGGCGTCCAACTGAAACATGGTTGAGATCGACAGGCCTTCTGGCGTAACGATTCAGTCTCGCTGGCGCCGAATTGAATCGCGGTGGCTGCAGCGGAGAGGACGGGATCCCCAATGTTAGACCCTAAAGGCCTCAGAATACTTGTCGAGTTAAATTCCCGCGGCACGATCACGGCCGTCGCCGAGGCGTTAGCGCTATCGCTTTCCGCGATCTCGCAACGCCTGGCGCAACTCGAAATGTCGGCAGGCGTGCCGCTCACCGAACGGGTTGGGCGGCGACTTCTCCTCACCGAGGCGGGCCAGCGGCTGGTGGAGCACGCGACAACAATTCTTGCGAAAATGGAGCAGGCCGAGACTGAACTGGAAATGCTCTCTGGTTCGATCAGCGGCATCCTAAGAATTGCGTCGCTCGAGACAACGCTTGGCACGATCCTTCCAAGGGCGCTCCCGATGATGGAACGCAAATATCCCAATCTGAAGATCGAAACTCAGGAGATGAACCCGGAAGAGGCGATACCGGCGCTTATTCGAGGCAGTTTCGATGTCATCCTGATCGACGACTATCGGTACATGCGTCGATCACGTCCGCCTGAAATGGTTGCGCTCCCGCTTTGCTCGGACGCAATCGTGATTGGAATGCCGGCATCACACAAACTGGCTGACGAAGCTCAGCAATTCAGATTAGGTGACCTGGCGGGTGAAGTTTGGATCAGCACGAGCGCCAGCAGTGAGTTCTCGGAACTCCATGCTTATGTCTGTTCCACCTTCGGTGGCTTCAGGCCTGAAGTCCGCCATCGAACAGACAATTTCGGCGTAGGCCTTGCGCTCGTCGGGAGTGGATGTGGCCTTGCGATGGTTCCGCGTTTGGCAACGTCGTTTGCGCCATCGAATGTGGTTTTCCGACGCCCTGCTGACTTTGCAATTGACCGCACCGTTTGCCTCGCCATCCGTGAGACCAGCGCAGCCAGACCTGCACTCACGGCGTTCCAAGCTGTTCTCCAGCAGGTCGCTGCGGAGATGCAGTTGGAACTTTCCGAAAACGGAGAGCCCAGGCAAATTGGCGGCTGACCCAAACTGGCGGGCACCTTCGATCAATCTGGTCCTTCCGATTCCGAATGTCAGTCGAGGATCGGCCGGAAGGTTAGCTCGGCACAGATGAAGGCAACCTTGGGCACCGTTGTTCGATCGAGATCGCTCGCAGGCCGGATCAGGCTTTTTTGGGCAGCCGATATCGGTCTGCGCGTTGTTCGATATGGCTGCCGATAGCGGATAGTCCAAAGCAAAGGGCGAAGTAGACCGCCCCTGCGAACGCATAACCCTCCCAGAGCACATTTCCCCACGCCACATCTGCCATCGCCAACTGCGTCGAACCCAGAAAATCGTGCATCCCTACGATGAGTATGAGCGATGTGTCTTTAACGAGTGCGATCAATGTATTGATCAGGCCAGGCAGAGCAACAATGAGGGCTTGCGGAAAAACCACCAGCTTTTCGCCATTCCACCGTGAAAGGCCCAACGCATAGATAGCCTCTCGGGTCCCTTTGGGCACCGCGTCCAGCCCTGCTCTGATGGCCTCGGCCATGTACGATGACGTGTACAAGCAAATGCCGACCAGAACGCGCATGAACATGTTGGCTTCCGCCCCGCCCGGTAGAAAGAGCGGAAGCAGGACCACCGCAACAAAAAGGATGGCAATCAAAGGCACACCGCGCATGAACTCGACGTAGAAGGACGATACAGCCCGTATAAGGGGCCGCTCGGAGCGTCTTCCAAGCGCCAATATTCCGCCAAAGACGAATGAGATGCCCATGCCTATCGTGAAGAGCAACAGCGTGATCGAAAGGCCGCCCCATTTTTCAACGGGTACCAACGTCATTCCCGGAATGCCACCTCCAAAAAGATTGAAGCTGGTCACAACGGTGAGGAGATAAACAAGAACCGCGAGGATGATCTGATAGTGTCGCGCCAACGCGAAAGCAGCCACGCAACCGGCCAGTAGAACGGACAGCGACACATTGACCTGCCATCGCGCCGCCTCCGGGTAGAAGCCGTAGGCCAGTTGCCCGAATTTCTCGATCACGAAGACCCAGCACGCGCCTGCGCGGTGGCAGTCCTGGGGGCCAGAGCCGACAAAATCCGCATCGATCACCGCCCACTTGAAGACGGGCAGGATCACACCGATGACGACCAGGAAGGCAAGGATTGTAGCAATGGTGCTCCTGCGGTCCCCAAACAGTTTTTTTGTGAACTCGCGAACTGCGGTCGGAGACCGGCCGGTCACAGGATGCAGGACAGACAAAGTCATTTCTCTCGGTCCCTTCATCGCCGCACTCCCTGTGCATTGAGAGCTCTGGAATAGGCGTGCATCAACCCGGAGCAAGCGAGGCTTATGCTAAGATAGACGGCTGTCACGATTGTCAGGCATTCTATTGCCTGCCCCGTCTGTGTCAGAACAGTCTTGCCGAAAATGAGCATTAAATCGGGAAACGCGATCGATGCTACGATTGCGGTTTGCTTGATCATATTGACGTATTGGTTCGTAAGAGGTGGGATCACGAGGCGAATGGCCTGGGGAATGATGACGTGTCTTGCTACGACGTTCCTTGTGAGACCAAGTGCTTGCGCTGCCTCCGTTTGCCCTGTGTCGATGCTGCGGATTGCGCCCCTGAGCAGTTCGGCGATAAATGCCGAGGAATAAATCGACATCGCCACAAGCACCGCCAGCAACTCTGGAATCACGAGCAAACCGCCCCTGATCCCAAGGCCTGCAGGCACAGGCAAATCCCACGACTGCACACCAAGGGCGATGACAAGGCAGAAAAGCAACCCACCGCCGATCAGCGAAAGGTCAAGTCGGGCGAAAGTCGATGTTGGATGCTGTCCACCCACCTGACGTGCGACTACCACGGGTAGCAGCGCGGCCAGGCATGCCAATGCCCAAACCCAGTTGTCGGCAACCGGGGCAGGGAGAAATAGCCCTCGGTTATTCAAAAAGGCGACGTTACCCGTGGAAAAGCCTTCTCGCACGCCTGGCAAAGCTGAAAAGACCGCGAAATACCAAAACGACAAATGCAGCAAGACTGGTGTGTTTCTGAAGAGCCCAATGTAACCAGCGGCAAGCTTGGAAGCCGCGGGACTAGGGGACAGTCGCAAAGCGACCACTCCCAGACCAAGCAGGGTTCCGAAAACCGCCGCCATGACCGCCAGAAACAGGGTGTTGGTTATTCCGACAACCAGTGCCATCCAGATCGGGCTGGCCGAGGAAAATGGAACAAGCGAAAACGCTACATCGAAGCCGGCAGGCCTGCCTAGGAAATTGAAGCCAGTCGTGATGCCGCGAGTGCTTAGATTGTGAAGCGTTGTCGACGTCACGTACCAACCGGCTGCGGCCAGACAGATTGCCAGCGTGACCTGGGCAGCTATTCCGCCCAGGTCGCTTTTCTTTGTTTCAGACCGCGCGCCGGGGTGCGTAGCTCGATAGTGTTGCGCGTCCATGGCGCTCGATCGCCCGGTTACTGGAACGACGGGGCGATCATGGCGCCGCCGTCTTTCCACAATGCATTGAGGGTTTTCTCGCGAGGGATCTTTACCTTGCCCTGAGGACCAAGGTTGCGCTCGTATATCTCGCCGTAGTTACCCACCGACTTGATGACATTATACGCCCATTCGTTGGGGAGGCCGAGCATCGCCCCAAAGTCGCCTTCAACACCCAACAAGCGACGCACTTCCGCCGGAGCGGCGGGATCCGCCTTGACCTCATCAACGTTCTTGGAGGTTACGCCGAATTCCTCTGCTGCGATCAGTGCATAGCCCGTCCATCGAATGATATCTTCCCAGTTGTTGTCACCATGGCGGACGACTGGACCATTCAATGACTTGGAGATCGTATCGTCGAGGACGACGTAGTTGTCCGGATTTTTGAGCGCCGCCCTGTAAGCGAACAACGTTGAGCGGTCCGATGAGAAGACGTCACAGCGTCCGCTTTCAAAGGCTGCCAAGGCCTGATCACGGGAGTCAAAGACAACCGGTTTGTACGTCATCTTGTTCGACTTGAAGTAGTCCGCGATGATGACCTCGGTCGAAAGTCCGGTTTGCGTACAGACGTTGGCGCCGTCAAGATCCTTGCCGGACGCTACTCCGAGAGATTTGGCGACCATCAATGCGTGGCCATCGTAGAACATGATGACGGGGAAATCGAGGCCAAGGCTTCCGTCTCGGCTAAAGGTGTCCGTGACAGATCGGGAAAGAAGGTCGACCTGGCCTGACTGAAGCTGCGGAAACCGTGCCGATGGCGTCGCGGGGAGGAACTTCACTTTCGCTGCATCGCCGAGTGTTGCCGCGGCCACGGCATGGCAAAAATCGACGTCGAAGCCGGAATATTTCCCGGTCGCGTCCGGAGAGAAGAAGCCCGCAAAATTCTCGCCGACCCCGCACAACAACTCAGCCCGTCCTTTGACCTGGTCGAGCGTGCCGTTGGCAAATGCAATTCCACTAGAGAAGGCTGCGATCCCCAGTGCCGCAGCATACATTTTGATCTTCATAGCGTTCACCCTTTCAATGTCCCGAAACTGCCGTTCGGTGCTGCTTCACAGAACCACTTCCCTGTCGTCACGTCACTGACAAAAACCAACGAACTCTATGTCCTAATGGCATATGGCGCAAGCAGCCCTCAGTTCGACGCCACTGCGAAGATGGTCTTAATCCTTCAGGAAATACGTAGATTATTGTTCAGGAAAACCGAAGTATTGGCATCAAGATCCAGTAGCCGTGGAGCGACGTGGTGATTACAGATAAAATAAGCTACCCGTCATATAGCCTCAGGACATGGGTATGCCCGGTTTTCGAAATAGTGATCCACCCAGTTTGCGGCGCAGCATGCGGGAACTGGCACCGCAATCTGAGAGGTCGCGAGCATGATCACTGAGTCACAGACAAGCCGTTCGAACCGGAACTACGATGTCGTCGTTGTCGGCGCCGGATCTGCGGGTGTTGCGGCCGCATGTTCTGCATCAAAAGCAGGGGCGAAGACCTTGCTCATCGAGCGTTATGCCTTCGCCGGAGGCGCTGCAACGGCTGCATCGGTCCTAGCCTATTGCGGCCTTTACACAAGTGGTGAGGCTCCGATGGCGGTAGTCGGCGGCGTGGCGGCGGAAATTCTTGATAATGTCGAAAGCTTGGGCATTCCGGCAATGCCGATCCGTCTCAAGACGACTGGAAATTGGATTGTGCCGTTGAACCCGGAGGCCATGAAGCTGGCTCTGGATCGCACTATCGCAGCAGCGGGTGTCACTGTTCTTTATCATGCAGTTGTTTCCGGCGTCGAAGTCGTCGATGGCCGCGTTGCCTCAATCGAGGTGTCGGGGCATTTTGGCAACATCCGGATCGCAGCGGGAGCTGTCGTCGACGCGTCAGGGGAAGGTAATGTTTGCTTTCTTGCCGACCGCAGTCTTGGCCACCAAAATGCGAATGTTCAGCCCGCGTCATTTCCTCTCCGTATCGGCGGGATTCCGCCGGAATGGGGTCTTGATCGCAGCCTTTTCAGAGCGGCGGCGGAGCGGTTTAATATGTCGAAACCTCCAATTGTCGCCCGCGAGAATGGCGGCGTCCAACTGAGGGTTCCCGGTTCTTCCGAGATCTGGTGGATGGCACTGGATCTTGAAGCAAATCCTTGCGACGGAGAGAGATTCAGCCTCGCTGAAATGACGTCTCGAGAATGCGGTTGGCGGCTGGTTGAGTGTCTCAGGCAGACCAATGCCATTTTGAAAGACTGTTACCTCGCTTCGACGGGCCCCCAGATCGGCATTCGGGAGAGCCGGCGACCAAAAACCATCGGCCGCGTTACCGCACACGACATCCTCGAGGCGAAGATTCCCTCAGATACGGTGGCCTTTGGCGGCTGGCCAATGGAAATCCATCATGCACCTGGTGTGCAAGAGTACATTCCCGTGGGTGGCCAAGGGTATTTCGGCATCCCGTTCGACGCGATCAGGACTCCCATAGCAAATTTGCTGGTAGCTGGCCGTTTGATCGGTGCAGACCGGGAGGCGTACGGCTCAGTTCGCGTCATGGGGACTGCCTTCGCCACCGGCCAGGCAGCTGGTGTCGCTGCCGCCATTTCGCTCTCACGGTCTGGGGAAGTCGACGTCGGCGAACTGCGTGGTCGGCTTTCAAAACAGGGCGCGCTCCCGGTTCTGAACGCAGGCCGGGTTGCCTGAAGAGAATTCAGGCAAGGAGCGCCTCGAAACGCTTGCCGCTGTCTTCCACTTCAGTGGTGAGGCTACTGCGCAGCACACGACCGAATGAGGACAAACCGCGTTCAATATGGGTGTGCACATAGACGCCCATTTGTGGCGGCTGCGGCAACCGGTGGATCGAAATATTCCGGTCGGCAAATCCCGCTGCGGTGAAACTGTCGACGAACGCCGAACCCAAACCGACATCAACCATCTGACACGCAGTTTCAGCAAAGCGCACAATGGTGGTCGGCTCGTACCGCAGCCCTCTGTTCGCAAGGTACCCTGTTATGGAGCGACCATGCGGCGTTGTGCTTTCAAAGCCGATGAGATCAGTGGAAGACAGGTGAGCGAGACCCTTCTCGTCCAGCGAGCCTACTTGGTCCGCGGCCTTTCCGTGCGTGACGGCGACAATCTCCCCTGAACCCAGAAGCTGCGTCGAAATCGACGGGTGATCCTGCTGGTATACGCCGATAACCATCTCTCCCTCTCCGAAGACGAGGTAGTCGGTGACCTGGGAGATTGATAAGACGTCAAGCCGCATGATCAGCTTCGGGTAACGCTTGCGCAACCGCAACATTGCTCGTGGAACCAGATTTGCCGCCAGACTTGGCGATGCCCCGACGCGGATGATCATATCTTCCCCGACCGCCATCCTACGCATCGAGTCCTGTAGACTGCGTATGTTTCGGAATACGGTGGCAACCTCACTGAAAATCAGCGCGGCATGGGCAGTCGGTTGCAACCTTCCCTTTGAGCGTTCGAAAAGGGGCACCTTGGTCTGGTCTTCAAGATGGCGCAGAATGCGGCTGACAACCGGTTGGGAAACGTTGAGCATCTCCGCCGCACCAACCACGGACCCGGTTTCCATGACGGCGTTGAACACTTCGATCTGGCGTAAGGTAAACACAATCGTTCGCTCGTCCATTGTCTTTATGACATACGGTAGTGAAGAACGCTGTGTTGTCAACAAGCGTCAATGATCCTAGGGTCACCGCACTCACTTGGGAGACAATGTTATGCACGACACACAGCTCACGCGGATTGTGGACCGCCTCGAACTTTCCCGCGAACAGATGGAAGTTCTCTGCTTGCAGGCCGCACCGTTTAGCAAGTTCATCTTGCAGCGTTCCGCCGGCGGTGGGCTGCCTCCGCAGTTCACGTATTTCGGGCTAGAGACCTCTCCTTTGTCGCAGAGCGAGGCTGAGCGTCTGACCCAGTTATCGCCGCATCAGCAGCAGGACTGCGCGGAATTCGACAAGGTTCCGTTCAAAGGGGGCGTGTTTACCTATCTTCCCTACGACGATGGCGACACGATTGGACAACAGTTCTGGCTGGTGTCAAAAATGTTGGTCGTTGACCACGTCGACGCAAGCGCGTTTGCAGTCACTGTCATTCAAACCGAAGATGCGGACAAGACGTACAGTTATGGAGCCTGCAAGAACATTGTTGACGAGATCCTTGCAGCACGGCCATCAGGAGCGCAGTCCCAACTCGCGGCTGGATCTGCCGTCGATTGGGTCGTTGACGTTTCGACGGAGGATTATGTTGGCAGAATTGGCGAAATCCAGTCCCGCATCGCTAGAGGCGAGTTGCAGCAGGCAATTCTATCGGTGGGACTGTCCAAATCGACCTCTGCAACGCCAGAGGCCGTTTTTGAGGTGATGCGGCGGCGCAATTCCTCCCCACATATCTTTCTCGTCCGGGGAGAAGCCATCACACTCATCGGAGCGTCGCCGGCCATGCACCTTCGCAAGAACGGCAGCTTGTTGACCGTCGAAACGGATGCCGGCACCCGTCGCATCGGCGAAACCGAAGAAGAAACGCAAGCAATAATGCAAGAGCTCCTGGGTTCTGAAAAAGATCTGGAAGAGCAAAAAATGATCGTCGATGAGACCATCGTTGACCTCAGAGCGATTGCCGACAACGGTGGCGTGCGCATGCCCGTTGAGCTTGAAGTCCGCAAGCTTGGCAGCGTCATGCACCTCTTCACAGTTCTGGAAGCGGGCATTCGGCAAGACCTGAACCCCATCCAAGCCGTTCTCTCTTGTTTCCCGCCGTCGGCGGTGACGGGAGCCCCGAGGCAAGCGGCGATGAGAGTCATCAAGGACGTCGAGCGCCAGGCGCGCGGGCCCTATGGCGGCGTCGTCGGGTTGATTGGCTTCGACGGCTCGGTGGACACAGCCATTATCCTGCGCTCCGCCTGGATCGATGGCGATCAGATTACGATGCGATGCGGGGGCGGCATCACACACGCATCAAATGCGACCGACGAATACAACGAATGTATGAACAAGGCGCGTTCAATGATCGAATGTGTCAAGGAAGCTGAGGCTTTGCAGGAGCAGCGGTAATGAAAGCCGGTTTCCCGAACGCCTCCCGGTCATCTAAATCGGTGATCAGCCTGGAGAAGGTCGAAAAACTCTATGGCACCTTCAAGGTTCTCCAGGGCGTCAGCTTGAATGTTGGCTCCGGCGAGAAGGTTGTGATTTGCGGCCCTTCCGGTTCCGGGAAGTCGACGCTGATTCGGTGCATTAACGGTCTGGAAGACCATCATGGTGGGCGCATCAGTGTGAACGGATGCGAGTTGACCGAAGAGTCGAGAGATCAAATCAGGCGGGCGGTGGGCATGGTCTTTCAGCAGTTCAACCTCTTCCCCCATCTGACGGTTATTGAGAATTGTACGCTTTCGCCGATCTGGACCTTGAAGCTTCCCCGCAGGGAAGCCGAAGCTAAGGCGTTGCAATACCTGGAAAGGGTCAGGATCGCCGATCAGGCCCACAAATATCCGAGCCAGCTTTCGGGTGGTCAGCAACAGCGTGTCGCTATTGCGAGATCACTTTGCATGGAGCCGCAGGTTCTTTTGTTCGACGAGCCTACCTCGGCCCTCGATCCGGAGATGGTGAACGAAGTCCTGCAGACGATGCAGGAGCTGGCGAGTGAGGGCAGGACAATGGTCTGCGTTACGCATGAAATGGGCTTTGCACGCTCGGTGGCGGACAGGATCGTCTTCATGGACGGCGGCACCATCGCGGAGGAAGCAACGCCGCAAGAGTTTTTCAGCAACCCGAAAAGTTCGCGACTGAAAGATTTCATCGGGCAATTGAGGCACTAGCCATTCGATTGGTAGGAGTAAACACGGTGGTATCGATCGACGGCAAAACCCGCCTTTATTACATCATTGGCGACCCGATAGATCAGGTTAAGTCGCCAACCGGAATGTCTTCCGCATTCCAACGGTCAGGAATAAATGCCGTAATGCTCCCGGCGCACGTCGCCGCGGATCACGTCGCTTCATTCCTCGAGGCAGCAAACCAGACCAAAAACTGCGACGGCATCGTCGTCACCGTACCTCATAAATTCGCCTGCTTTGAGCATTGCCCCACGGTTTCGGATCGCGCCGGACACTTGAACGCCGTAAATATCATGAGACGGAACGAAAACTGTCAGTGGCATGGCGACATGGTCGATGGCTTGGGCTTTGTGCATGCGGCCAGCGACAGGTGCGCTCAGCTCGCAGGAAAAAAGGCGCTATTGGTTGGTGCAGGGGGAGCCGGCTCGGCAATAGCATTGGCTCTTTTGGAAGCCGGCGTTGATTCTTTGGCTGTTCACGACCTAGATGAGGCGCGACGAGACGCGTTGATAGACAAGCTCCGAAAGGTCAGAGGCGATGTCCATTCGGGTTCATCCAGTCCGCGGGGATACGAACTCATCGTCAACGCAACGCCAGCCGGGATGGAGGGCCATGACTATCTGCCCGTGGAAGTTTCTGAACTCGATAGTGCAATGTTCGTTGGTTGTGTGGTCACGGAGTCCGAAACTCCATTGATTGCCGCTGCGAAGTCCCGAGGGTGTGGGATAGCCACCGGTATCGATATGTACCGAGCACTTGAGTCCATAATGCTCACGTTTTTTCAAGGCGGTGCTAAGCGTTAAGCAGGAAAAGAGCTGCCTACAACATACTCTCGCACGATGTCGCGAAGTCCGTCCGCGTCCCAGCGTCCCCGACCCAGAATGGCTTGTTGCCGCCATGGGCCGGGATCACCGGCCGCCTCAGCCCGCATCCAAACTGTCTTATATCCGAGAGACGAACGCAAGTGAATGCGCGGCGACAATCAAGGTGAGGCGGCGTCTCATCCTGATCGCCGCGCCATAAGTGAACCCTCGATGACGCGTCGTTAGGTCACAAGTGTCGTCGAAACCAGGAGCGCATTCATCTCCTTGGATAAGTCTGTCAGAGGCCTGATGACTGGGCAGACGGCGACCGGCGTACAGGGGGCGTGAAGCGGATGCAGGCTTTCGCGTGGAACTGCAGGAACCAGTCGCACCGATGCGAAGGGAAAAGCACAAGGGGCCAAAACCGCGAGGCGAAAGTACCGAGGCGGAGCATTGGGACGGACTCCTCCGTAGTAGTGAGGAAGTGGGGTAATGCCCATGGCGCGAAGGGAGGGGGTCACCCGCGTTGGATCGACGGGCCAACGGGAGACCGGAGGAGCCCACCGGTTCCAACGGAAGGCGGCAGCCTTTCAGGGGGGGGCACGAGCCGTATGAACCGAGAGGTTCATGTACGGATCTGTGAGCGGCTCGGGGTGAGATTCCCCGGGCCGACTCGGCGCGTCCTTGTCTACCCCCTTGGAGCGGCGAACGGTCTTGCCATCGATGGCGACCACGCCCTCTGGAACGCCAATCAGAGAGGCGACCCAAGCCACGAAACAGCGTTGAAACTGCTCGGCATCCAGGCTGGCGAGGATATCGCCCAGATGATCATGAGCCGGCGTGCCCTCGCGGAACGGACGGAACCGGCGCAACAGGGCCAGCTTCTTCTCGCCGAAGCGGGCGATATCGGTGATGGTTTCCGCTCCGGCGATCACCGCCAGCAGACACAGCAGCAACACCTCCGGGAGCGGGTATTTCACCTTCGCGATTTGCCGGCCATCAGGCAGATTCTTGAAATAGCTCAAAAAAACGACTGTCTCGGCGATCGCCTCGATATCGCAAGCCTCCTCGTCCATCGACTTCATCCTCCCACGAATCAGAGGATACCGACAGATTCACCATTTCAGACCATTGTCACCGGTCAATTCACCCGATTGCCCTGTGCGACAAGGGCTTTGCGAAATCGAACAAAGGCGGTGCGCTCCAGCGTCAGTTCTCTCTGCCTGATCTTCCATTGTAGCGTACTCCTTGTTGCGACGTTACGTGTCTGACGATGTCTGGTATGTGACATTGCTGAATTGGGGGCCACGTTGTTTATAAATGCTTTTCTGCTTTGGCACAGTACATGCATTTCCATCCGCAAACGCCTTATGATTTGGGCGTGGGTTTTTTTAAATTGATCGTCATGAGGTGGCTATGCCTGGCATCCAGCCCGTTCACTTTCCAAATTTGATTTCCGTCGCCGAGGACATCGACTATGACGCAAGCTACCACGATTTCGTAAAAAATCTGGACAGAGATGAAGGCGGTATTTTTTACTGCAATTATGCATCAGACATCTACCGAAGGAAGGCGTTGGCTTTCTCCAAGCCGGCGATTCGAATAGATTCGTCATCCGAAGGGATGAGAGTTATCGCCCGGGGCAGCATTGGGACTGCCCTCTATCAGGACTTCGTCGGGCCAATACTGCAGAGTTTACCTGCCCATGATCCATCTTTCGACGTTCCTCTTCAGCCATTCCTTAATGGTCTTCTTCGGTGCGGCGTTTCCGATTCACTAAATGACGGTGATTTGCTGGGCCTGTATGGCGCATTCGGATTCGATATAGCATTGGACGTGCATCGCATCGGGAAACTGAAGCCGCGAGGTGCCCGCCATCGGGATGCAATTCTCTATTTCCCCACGACGTTTCTTGAGTTCGATCCCGAAGCCCGATCCGCACGGCGTGTGTCCTTCTTGCTCGCCGATGCCCAGCAGACTAATGAAGAAAAAATTCATATTCATAAATTCGGTTCTTCGGCTAAACCTTCGCGGCGAGGCAGCCCGGAGCCCTTCAGTCCGCTCACTGACCACACGGATTCCGTGGCGAGGGTGAAGGAGCATATCGGCAAAGGAGACGTCTTTGAAATCGTAATGAGCAAGCGGTTCAGCAGACCGATGACTGAATTGCCCAGCGCAATTTTTGAACGAATTTGCCGGAAGAGGCCAGCTCCTTACAGCTTCTTCCTCAATCTCGGAAGCTCCGAATACCTGCTCGCCACATCGCCAGAAATGCTCGTAAGAGTCCGGGCACAGGAGGTGGAGGCGCGGCCAATAGCCGGGTCCATCGCGCGAGGCAAGACGGCGGTCGAAGATGAAGCCAGAGTCCGCACCCTCCTCAACTCCGATAAGATCAGGGCGGAACTGATGATGTGCTGTGATGTCGCCAGGAATGACCTGTCCAAAGTGTGTACGCCAGAGTCTGTTACGCTGCGCGCAAATCGTCAGATTGAGCTTTATTCAAACGTCATTCATACCGTCGACTATATCACGGGCACACTCGCGCCTGGCTGTACAAGCGTTGACGCCCTCTTTGCACACATGTGGTCAGTAGCATTAACGGGCGCTCCAAAGGCCAAGGCTCTGGAACTGATTGAGAGATACGAACCTGTGCCGCGGAACTGGTACGGGGGTGCTGTCGGCTATGTGCGGCTCAACGGAGAGATTGATACGGGCATCCCGATCGCGATGATGCACATCATCCATGGGACATCTCATATTCAGGCCGGATCAAGTATCACATGGGACTCCGTCCCATCGGAGGAAGTCGCTGAAGCCAACAACAAGATCTCGTTTTTCGCAAATGATGCGCCAAATCCTTCACAAGTCCGGTTCGGAAAGCGGAAAGCTACCGTACTCTTGATCGATTTCGATGATTCATTCACCTACCTCACTGCGGGCTTGCTTTCACAGCTCGTAGATGATGTCGAGGTCGTCAATTACAGGGACGCCATTGATGCACTGAACCGGTTTTCTGGGGACGCGTTGGTGCTATCGGCCGGTCCGGGGCATCCCGCGGAATACCCGTTTGACGAGATCCTGAAGCATTGCGAGGTGGAAATGGTACCAACGCTTGGAATTTGCCTTGGTTTTCAGGGTATCGTTCAGCATTTCGGCGGCATTGTTGATCGACTAAGCGAACCCGTCCACGGCAAGCACGCGGAACTCCGTCTAAAGACACCGACTGCTCTCTATCGCAGCGTCTCAGGCTGTCTTCGTGTAGGCCGCTATCATTCCCTCTGCACTTCCCTTGGCAGTTTACCCTCGGACCTACATGTGACCGCGACCACGGACGACGAAATAATCATGTCCGTTGAGCACCAGTCTCTGCCGATTTACGGCGTCCAATATCACCCAGAGTCGATCATGAGCGCCGATGGGAACATAGGACACACAATAGTAAAAAACTTCATTGACATCGCGGTCCAGTACGAGGTGCCCCGGCATGAACCCCGATCCCTTTAGCATTCTTGGCCTCGCTTCGTCAGAGCCAGAATATTCGAGCAACAGCACGGGTGTTGGAGGCGCGAGGCATTTTCTCTTCAAGGAACTCGCAAGCCGCTACGAACTGACGGAGGTTTTCCAGCCGAAGCCGTCTGGGCTAACGGCCTTAGCCTCAAGAATAGCAACTTGGGTGCCCAATCGCGAAATCGCACAACGAACATACAAGCGCCACCGATGGATATTCCAAGAAAAGAGCCGCGCGTGCGAGAGCTATATCAATGCGTTACAGTCCAAGCCTTCCTTGATATTCCAGTGGGAGTTCTTTTTCTCGCCGTACGCAAGCGAACGGATCACTGTACCATACGTTGTATACAATGATTGGACCACCAGATTGAGTGCACGCGAATTTCCCGAGTGGGCGTTGCCACGTGTGCGAAAGCACGTTGACAGGCTTCAGGGCGAGCTGATGCGCCGGGCGGCCTGTGTTTTTACCTTTTCCGAGAAGGTGCGCCGATCTGTCATCTACGATTATGGCATTCCAGCCGAGAAGGTCGTGACGGCTTTTGCCGGTGTCAATATCAACCATTTTCCCGATCCGATCCGCCGACCGGACCGCGACCGGGTCACGATCCTTTTCGGCGGGAACGATTACGCCCGCAAGGGGCTCGGCACGCTTCTGAAAGCCTTCCGTGTTCTCCGGGCTGAGCTTCCTTCGGTGGAACTTATCGTCTTCGGGGATCCTGGGCCGAATTACGTCGCGCTGGAGGAACCCCGCGTCAGACATCTGGGACACGTTTCAGACAAGGGGAAAATCTCGGAACTATATGCAACTGCCGACATTTTCGTGCTCCCGACTAAGACCGAAGCCTTCGGACACGTTTACGCTGAAGCAATGGCTCATTCTCTGCCTTGCATTGGTACGAAAGTCGGTGCCGTCAATGAGGTCATACTCGAAGAAGAAACCGGGTTCCTGATCGAGTCCGGTGACTCCGTTGGCTTGACTGAGCGACTGCGAAAGCTCGTTACATCCAGAGAAATGCGCATTGGGATGGGGCAGCAAGGCTACAACCGTGCGAACAAACATTTCAGGTGGGATAAAGTCGTGGATGTCATGACCCCCTACCTCCATCAAGCGGCAGCAGGCCGAATTTGAAGTCCGCTATCCCGCTCGTCCTGATGGGGGCGGTCGCACTTGTGGTCGGGTTACAGAGTGCGGCCATCACACCCAACCTCGCGCTCTTCGCGAGAACACGAATTGGCATGACAGAGGGCCAGACCGCCGCTTTCCTCGGGGCCTTCTACATCAGCGCGCTCGTTTGCAGCTTGGCGATACCCCATTTCACTGACGTTTTCGGCTGGCTCAAGGCCTCGGTGGTAGGCTCAATCATTCTGACAGCGGTCGCTGCGTTGCTGTTGGCGTTTGTAGACGGATTTGGGGGAGTACTGCTTATTGCTATCGGTCTGCTTGGCCCCTCGGCGAGCTCAATCGGGCTCTTTTTTTCGTATCTTCGATCAACCGAGCAAGGGCGCGGTCACGTTGTTACGATGAGAGCTGTCTTTTCCATAGCATGGGTAGCCGGACCAGCGGGAGCGTCCTTCCTGATGAGCTGGAGAGGATTCCCCGGCCTGCTGATCGCTGTAGCTCTTTGCAGCTTGCCGATTCTTTTGTTGGCGCCGTTTCTTCCGGCGGACATCTCGCCTTCGCCTTCCTCTTCCTCAGAGGCCCGGCCGCTCAACTCCTTGAACATCGGGATCATGGTGGTCGCATTCGTCCTTTTGCAGGCAACCAACGCGGTGATTGTGATGGTGACCCCCTTGATCGTGACTGAGACACTAAAACTGCCTGTGACTTATGCGGGCATCTTGCTTTCTGCAACTTCAGCGATTGAGATACCTCTGTTCCTACTCCTAGGGCGTATGAGTCAAAAGAGATCTCCCAGAGCAGTCGTTATTGTGGGATCGGCATGTGGTGTTACCTACAGTACTTTGCTGTACGTGTTCAGTTCATTCCCCATACTTCTATCCGCTCAGTTCCTGAACGCTGCCTTCATCGTAGCCGTAATGGGTGCAGGCATGGCCTGGTTTCAGGCTTCGATGCCAACGAGGGTCGGCCTCGCAACAGGGCTCTACATGAACACGTCTCGCGCCGGCGCGCTTCTTGGTACTCCATCGGCTATTATGCTCGTCCGAGTTTTCGGAGGCGACTATAAGATAGCGGTACTCTACGCGGGGTTTCTCACTCTTATGGCAATCGCGCTCCTTTCTTTCGGTGCCCTGTATTTTAGCTCGCAGAAGGAATTCACAAACTGACGGTTTCGTAAGCCTTCATCTCGCCGCCATCGGGCATCGTAAACTTAACGGGCTGTCGAGGAAATTATGCGATCTGGCGGCATGACAAAATCTGCCCGCGATCCTCTTTATCGTCGTCATCGATTTCCCGCTGAGGTGATCGCACACGCCGTTTGGCTGTACCTTCGCTTTCCGCTGAGCCTGCGTATGGTCGAGAACCTGTTGGCAGCTCGTGGTATCATCGTCACGCACCAGAGCGTTCGACTGGCGGAGAAATTTGGTCGGCACTTTGCCGGCAAAATCCGCAGGCGATCCGCCGGTCGGCTCGGCGACAAATGGCACCTCGATAAGGTCGTCATCTCCATTGGCGGGAGCATGAAGATTTGTGGGGCGGGATGGAACGGAGTATGCCGTCGTCATTGAACTTCGACGGGGTCGGCGGGTGTGAAGCGTGCAAAACGGGCAGCAAGGAAAACAGTCGGAGAGGCGGCAACCTCGGAGGATGAGATTTTCATCCTGCAGTTTCGCGTCTGGCTAAAGGATGTGAACCCTATGGTGTGGCGTCGGGTTCAGGTTGCCTCGACGATGACGCTGCGCGAGTTTCATGGCGTCCTTCAGGTGGCGATGGGATGGGAAGGCATCCACCTTTACCAGTTCATCATTCACACGGCGCGGTACGGCTCGTGGGAGACGGGTGCCCGTTCCCCGGCCATCACGCTTGGCTAATTGAAGCTGCGCAAAGGGAGCCGGTTCCTGTACGAATACGACCTCAACATTCCCTGGGAGCACGAGATCCGGCTGGAGGAGCGCCAGTCAGTCAAACCGGGCGCTCACTATCCAGCATGCACGGGAGGAGACGGCGACTGTCCGCAGGAAGACTGCGGCGGGCCGGAAGCCTGGATGTGGCGGCAGGACAACGCCTTCGGCTACGAGACGATGGACGACCTGGAGATCACGACGGAGTTTCTGCAGGACGTTGCCGAAACGAAATCCCTTGCCGTGCTGGACGATCCTGATCGTGCGGAGGAACTGCGCGCCGCACTGGATAGACTGAAGGAGCGTGCAAGCTGGGGTCGGAACAAGAGTAGTTCAAAATCGTACGCTGAGGTCGAACGGATCGTGAACCCTCGTCGCGAATCCGCATGATGGTCTGGCGGCTTGTCACGAATTTCCTAGCAATCGCCGAAACGCTCATCCCCGTTGCGAGATCGTCCCGCACATCCTGCTTCTGTTTGTCGCTGAGCGTCGAAGGGCGGCCGAGCGCCTTTCCTTCCAACTTGGCGCGCTTGAGACCTGACTGCGTTCGCTCAATCAGCAGATCGCGCTCGAACTGCGCGACGGCATTGAGCACGTTCATGGTCATCGTGCCGGCCGAACTGGTGAGATCGGCGCCGCCGAGCGCGAGGCAATAGACCCGCACGCCCATTTCGGTCAGAGCCTTCACCGTGGTGCTGACGTCGATCGCGTCGCGGCCGAGCCGATCAAGCTTGGTCACGATCAGAACGTCACCTGACTCCAACTTGTCCATAAGCCGGGAAAAGCCGCGACGTTGCGCAATGGCGGTGCTGCCGGAAACCGTCTCGGTGACAATCCGGCGCGGCTCGACCTGGAAGCCGGCGGCTTCGATTTCTTGGATTTGGTTTTCGGTGGTTTGCCCGGTCGTGGAGACGCGGACATAGGCAAAGGTGCGTGGCATAGGTCGAATTTCGTCCGAATAGGCTGTCCGAAATATCCCGCCTGTTCAAAAGCCTGTCAAGATAATTTGTGGACAGGCCGTTTTGCCCCTGTACGAAATCGTCCGTTTCCGTACAGAGGTTTGGCCACCAGCGCATGTTGTAAGGAGTAAAACGGTGGCACGGCGGACCCTTCTCAAGGCTCAGGATCGACAGGAGCTTTTCGACATTCAAGCCGATGAAGACAGCTTGATCCGCCATTATTCCCTATCGCCGGCTGATCGGCTGGAAATCGACATCGCCGGCGCAAACACAATCAGCTCGGCTTTGCGGTGCAGCTCTGCCTGATGCGCTATCCCGGCCGGGCACTCCTGCCGAACGAGATCCTTCCGAGCGCGATGCTCAACTATGTCGCCGAACAGATCGATGCGGATCCGAGGCTATTTGCCTTTTACGCTCGCCGTGAGGAAACTCGCCGCGATCACACCGCACACCTGCTGCGCTATCTGGAAATCAGAAGCCCAACCGGCATGGACCGTCGCGCGGCACTGCGGGCAGGCATCGAGGCAGCCTCAACGACAGACCAGGGAGCGGTGATCGCAAAAGCAATCATTGCCGCGTACCGAGAACGCCGGGCCCTGCTGCCAGTGGCAACCATGATCGAACGCATGGGGTTGGCAGCCCGCGCCATTGCCCGGCGTCGTGCCGAGGCAGCTCTGATCTCCGAGCTGGCGCCGGAAAAACTCGAAGCCCTCGATGCACTGTTGGACGTTGATCCGACAATAGGCCAGACGCGCTTCCACTGGCTGCGTTCTGCTCCAGATGCACCAGGAGCGTGGAACTTGGCGGGGTTGACGGAACGCATCGCATTCCTGCGCGCACTCGAGATCGAACCCCGCTTGCAGGCCCGCATCCCCCTCTGGGCGATGGGGCCAGATGATCCGCGAGGGTGACGCCACCCCAGCCTGGCTTGCTGGTGACTTCAATGCCAGCCGTCGGCGCGCGACGATCGTGGCGCAGTCATCAAACTCGGCCAGAAGCTCACTGACGATGCCGTGACAATGTTCATCAAACTGATCGGCCGGCTGTTCTCCCAAGCCAACAACCGCAAAAAACAGCGCCATATGAACGCCCGCATAGAAACATCGAAAGCGCTACGACTGTTCCTCGACACGATTTTGGCTCTGCAGGCTGCCAATGACGCCGATGAAGACGCGATCGAGATGGTAAACCGGAAAGTCGGCTGGCATCGGCTGCTGCAGATCAAACCCGGTCTTGAAGCGATGGTGGAGGACGGGGATGTATCGCCTTTGGTGATGGCAGCCGAGCAATATGGAAATGTCCGCAAGTTCGCAGGAGCCTTCCTTCAGGCGTTCACATTCCACTCGCGTCGTCGACACGATCCGCTGCTTGCGGCGATCGCGACCCTGAAAATGCTTTATGCGGAAGGACGGCGTGTTCTGCCGGATCGCGTGCCGGTCGGGCATCTTGGAGCGACCGAGCGAAAACTGATCTTCGAAAGCGGAAAGCCGGATCGGCGGCTGTACGAGGTTGCCACTCTGGCTCACTTGCGTGACCGGCTGCGCTCCGCGGATATCTGGGTTGACGGCAGCCGGTCATTCCGGCCGATAGACGAACACCTCATGCCCAAGCCCGCGTTCCTCACCATGAAGGAAGAAGGCAAGCTCGGTCTCGGCGTACAGGGCGATGGCGCCGCGTGGCTCGCCGAAGTGCGGCAGACGATGGACTTCAATCTCAAGCGCCTTGCTTATCGCGTGCGCAATGGAAAGCTCGATGGCGTCAGGCTGGAGGCTGGAACCCTGATCGTAACGCCGCGGGCGAGCGATATTCCCGCCGCAGCGGATGAGTTGAACGTCGAAATCAGCGAAATGTATCCTCTGGTCGAAGTGCCCGACCTTCTCAGGGAGGTGCATGAGTGGACTGGATTTGCAGATCAGTTCACGCATGTCCGGACAGGGGATACGCCGCAGAACATCTCCGCCATGCTCGCCGGCGTGTTGGCGGATGGCACCAATCTTGGCCCGAAACGCATGGCGGGAGCCTCCAAGGGGATCAGTGCGCATCAGATCGGTTGGATGCGCACCTTCCATGCCCGATCCGAGATGCTCACACACGCCATCCGCATTCGCTGCTCTGGGGAGACGGAACAACCGCCTCATCCGATGGGCAATTCTTCCGGGCCAGCGACCGAGCCGCCAAACGCGGCGACGTCAATTTGCATTATGGCAGCGAACCGGGATCCAAATTCTACAGCCATCTCTCGGACCAATATGGATCTTCGGCATATTGCCGATCAGCCCGACCGAAAGCGAGGCTGTCTATGTCCTCGATGGTCTGTTCGATCACGACACGATTCTGGAGATTGAGGAGCACTTTACCGATACCGGTGGCGCCAGCGATCATGTCTTTGCTCTATTCGCGCTGATCGGCAAGCGCTTCGCGCCACGGCTGCGCAACATCAAGGATCGAAAGTTCCACGCCTTCGAGAAGACCGATGCCTATTCGGCGTTGGAAAACCACATCGGCGCCCCCATCAACACCGCTCTTATTCTCGAACATTGGGACGATCTGCTGCGTCTGGCCGCTTCGATCACGACGCGCACCGTCGCGCCGTCAACGATCCTCAAAAGGTTCTCTGCCTCATCAAAATCCAGCGATCTCGCCAAAGCCTTGCGCGAACTCGGCCGCATCGAGCGCACCCTGTTCATGATCGAGTGGTATTCCAGCCCGGCGCTGCGCAGGCGTTGTCAGGCCGGCCTCAACAAGGGCGAAGCCGCACACAAGCTCAAGCGTGCTGTCTTCTTCCATGAGCGCGGCGAAATACGGGATCGATCCTTTGACAGCCAGGCTTTCCGGGCTTCCGGTCTCAACCTGGTGGTCAGCGCCATCGTCCATTGGAACACCGTTTATCTCAGCCGCGCCGCGGCCCACCTACGGCAACAGGGTCGGAATATTCCCAACGAACTGCTCAAACACGTCTCGCCGCTCAGTTGGGAGCACATAAATCTCACCGGCATCTACTCTTGGGACGCTGAGCAACAGATGCCGGAGGGCTTCAGGCAATTGCGCCTTCCTGGCCGCCTCCTGCGCGCGGCCTGACGTTCACCGTCCGTTCGACCTTAGCGTACGATTTTGAACTGCTCTTGTTCCGACCCCTATTTGAAGCAAGCGCTTTGAGGGATCATTGCCCCTCGGAAAGGGAGCCGGGTTGCCGTCCTCAGCCGTTACCTCCAATACTTGGGTGCTTCGGACACGTACGACTTGCCTGAAGAAGAGGAGACCGTCGATAGTACATGATTAAACGTCAATGGGTCTAATCACATCGTTCCGGAATAGCCAATTCAGGAGCCGCTCAGCCAAGCGAGTGCTCACTTGTGTCGCAAGCCATTCCTGAAGTTCACCAAAGGCGCAGCCCTCCGCAATGCGATTGATGACATCGGCCACGGCAAATCCGCCCAAAAATGCGACTGGTTCGCCGCCGCCGCGAACCAAGATTGCCCGGCGCGTTTCAACATATGAACCACATAAGCAAGCGTGGTCCACCAGGGGCGCAGATCCTCGCATGATAGTCGTCGCAGTCGCCGGCGCTGTCTTTACTTCGAGTATCTCTGCGTCCTCCATCGGGGGCGTTCGGAGGGCCGCCCGCCGCGCCCAAAATGGCAGCGACGCTCCTTCAGAGTTTGAGGCATAGATTTCCGCGACCGCCGCCGCATGTGATTTCGCTGAGGACAGAATCTTATCCTGGAAGAAGCCCAACGCTGCCGCCTCCGCCTCTGGACGTCGAAAAACAGTATTGATTACTATGCTGGCCCACATGGCGGTCTGGATAGCGTTCTGAACACCCATCGACGCAAGCGGGTCGAGACTTTGAGCCGCCTCGCCAATCTTGATGAAGTCGCGCCCTACACTTGCCTTTTCAAACCAAGCCGTAGCGTCACAGGCAACAATATCGGAGCGCAAGACCGGGCCTGCCCCAGTATCGAATATGGCTGCATCGGAGATGCCTTCCATATAAGCCCGGTGCACGTCGCCACCGCACCTACCAATCGCAGTACGGTCCACAAATAGCGTGACGTTATATCCGAGCCCAAAGATCGGCGCCCCCCAAGCCCACCCGGCGCTGCCGGCAAAGACGCGAGGCAAGGTTGGAAGGCCGTCACCACTCCAATAGCCGTAGAGAGCAATCGTCCTCGCTCCAGTCGTTTCTCGTAGTCTGGGGAGAACCCCGCGTTTTCCGGCCGCGTCCACAACGAAGCGCGCATGCAGCGCTAGTCCGCCTTCGACTGTCACATGCCATTCGCATGGCTTGACACGCTTCACAGATCGGGTTCGCCGTCCCGCAATCACTTTGACGCCGTCAATGCTGCAACGCTCGAGGCACGCAGCGTCGAACATACCTCGGTTTATAGTGGCGGCGCCCGGCGCTGCGGGTTTCAACGTCATGATGGATTCAGTCCATCGTTCTTCGTGCGCGTGAAAAACCTGACGACCGCCGCTTTCGAGCACGGATTCGATTCCGAGATGGGAAAGCTGATGGTGAACACCGATTGTAATGGATTCGCCGATATGGTGGCGAGGCATTGGCAGGGCTTCAACAAGTTTTACGTCGTAGCCCAGCCGAGCAAGTTCCAACGCTGTGATCGAACCGGCAGGGCCTCCACCGACGACCAACACGTCACAGGCATCGGTCATCGGACACAATCAGCAAAGAGGCTGGGATTGGCTTTAGACAGGCGGCCATATGCCGTAATTGCGTAGTGCAGCCAGCCGCGTATGAAATCACATGCCGGGCGGCCCCGATGTAGGGTCTCATGGTGACAGCCGCCCGCACAAAGATATCGTGCCCAGCAGTCAGGGCAGCCTGTCTGCGCATGGACATGCCGCGCTGACAGCCAGTCTGCCTGCCGAACTCGATCAACCCCGTCGGCTACCGTGCCGAGAACAGCGTCCGGCTCCCCGACAAAGCGATGGCACGCGCCGAGCTCGCCGTCAGCGGAGACACCAAGATATCCGGCTCCAGCCCCGCAGGGATATGGGCGATGTGTGCCCTTGTGGATCTCCCTTAGGGCGTTGAGCAGGTTTGCGAAGGGGTAGCGTTCACCAGCAAGTGTCTTGCGCTCGAACGCGCGTCCGCAAGCGACCATTTGTTCCAACATGGAAGCCAGATGATCCTGCTGCATCTCATGCATCGAGTTCGGGGCGCTCAGCATCGGCGAGAAGCCCACCGTATGGAACCCCATCGCGACGAAATGATCGAGCGTGTCTTCGAGTGCGAGGTTCTCCGGTGTGACAGTTACACGCGCGGACACCTGGCACCTGCCTTGACGCTCAAGGAGCGGAGCTATGCGAGCTAGGATGCGATCATAGCTTCCCGAACCTCCCTTGAACGATCGGAGCCGATCGTGCACGGACCCAATGCCGTCGAGGCTGATCGTGACCGCAAAGCCGAGACGATCGAAGAGGTCGATATCGCGCTCCGAGATGAGTGTACCATTCGTCGTGATCGAAAAGCCGAGCTTGATGCCGCGTTCCGCGGCTTTTTCAGCCGCATAGTTAGCCGATGCGTGCATGACGTCACGCCCCGCCAGGGGCTCGCCCCCTAGATAGGCAAGGTTGGCGCGCTCGCCCGGATGCGTCTCGGCCAGCAGCAGATCGACCGCCGCCAGCGCCGTCCGGATATCCATGCCCTTTGCGGAGCTTCCGAAAGTCCCTCCTTGTGCGTAGCAATAGCCGCATCCCAAATTGCAGCTCTGGGCGACAGCGAGCGAAAGAGCCCGGGTACGCACATCCACTGGCTTTTCTTGGCAAGCACCAGCGTTTGGATCCAGTCCTAGCGAGACAAGTATCTCCGAAGTGCCGTCATCTTCGCCCTGCCAGGCGCGGGCGAGCGTGTCCGCGAGAGCTTCGTCAATATCAAAGAGCTGGCTTCCCTCCGGAACGAAGAGCTGCGCGCCAACGCTACCGCGCAGAATATGCGCGTCGCGTGACCGAGGTTTTGACAGTTCGAACAGGTTGGCCATAGAGCACCGAGAGTTAGCTGGGATCAGCACGGTCTTCAGCGTCCTGCGCCTCTGATCCGCCAACGACGAATTTCAGGTATCCTTGCCAATTCTGGAAGAGCTGATCGTAGCTCCACACGCTCGAGTCAGATCGGTCATCGAGCACATATCCTCCAGCGGCGGGGCGCTCGACCGCCATCCAGTCGTCGCCGGTGCTGACACCATCGGGCCCATCCACGACGTTGACATAGTCCGGTCGACTTGCAGCCCAATAGTAGCAAGCGCATTCACGATAGTCGTTCTGCCAGGGGGAACAAAGGCCCTGGCTAAGTTCGCCCGGTTCAATCAGAGACCGCGAAATCGTCGCCATGCGCTGGCCGTCGACCGCACTGACATCCAATATCTTCCGCACGGTGAGTTCCACCTTTTTGAGGGATGCAAGATCTTCCTTATCGGTGGGCAGTAGGACCTCGTCGAGTGACTTGTCTGGAGTGAAATAGCCGACAACGGTCCGGCCCTGCGCATCGAAGATCCGAGCGAGGCTGTTCGACCACTCCATGAACGATACGCCGTTTTTGTTGCCAAGGTTCCCAAGGTTACCGGCCCTGCCTGGCATCGTTGCGCCGCTCGTTTGCACCATAAGTGGGAGTGGCGCTTCGTCGTCAGTGCGTTCTGGGTCCACAATCCCAAGCAGCCGGTGATCCTCGAGTGCGGCAAGCGGGCCCTCGCCGCCGATCACCAGATTGTGGCATTCCATTAGCAACAATCCCTCGAACATCCGACGCCAGATTACGCGAAAGTCAAATTCGAGCCCGGGAAAGCAATTGGATATGGCGGTGACAGGCTGCGTGTTCCACGGATTGCCGCGACCGCGATAGTTGAGTTGTGCCGCGAGATTGCTAGGGGATATCTTGGTCATGCCTTCACCTCAGGCTCATCGCTGAACAATTTGCCGATGGCAGCAGACACGACCGCATCGATTTGCCGCCTCGTCAGGACCAGATGGCGCCCATCAGCCCCGCGCATCATCGCGGGCATCTTCCGGCGGCCGATATCGCTCAGATCGCCGATCTCTTCTGGTTTTCGGAGAGCATCCGCAAACCAAGCCCCCGTGCCGCTACGAAGCGCGGTCAGAACGTTCTGATGCAATGCAAGGATAGCGTGGTTGTCGACGATTGCGGGTGCCATGATCGGCTCGAAGAAGCGCCCGAAATCGTTCGAGTCCTGACGCACCATTGTGCTGGTTTGGTTCGTGCGACCCTGAACGGTATTGCCGTTTAGGGCGGTCGTATTGAACAATCGAACGGTCTCCACCGCACGGCGCAGGATCTCTTCTGCCTCTGCAAGGGTCGCCATGCCGTCATGTCCAACCCCGAAGGCCACCTGTTCCAACTCGTCTGCGATTGTCCGGATGGGGATCACATCCGGTGCAAAGGTTGGTGGGCCAGCGCCTACGCGAGCAAAAGCGCTCAACGACTTGCCTTCGACATCTAACGTTACGAGGACGATTCCATCGCATTCGTCATCGAAATAGCCGCTGCTCAATCCATCAGGGCCGTATTGTGTGAAGATGCTTCCCGGATTTGTCACTCGGGATACGTCAGCCTTACTTTCATCATATCCAAGCCAGCCGCCTTTTGCCGGATCGTAAAGGATTCGCTCTTCCGGCACGTTCGGATCAGTGTGCTTTGGTTCTGGTTTTGAAGTGTCATAAAGTTCGCCGGTCGGGCTCGATCCATAAACGTGACCCGCGGGAGGCGTGTAGCGCAGACGTATTTCGGGGAATTCGTTGTTGGGACGCACGTACTGCACCCATCCGATCGGAAGTGTCTTCCCGTCCCGGAAGTTGGCGCACGTCGCCAAAACAGAATGGCGCGTGTAATCGGAAAAGTTCAGAAGCGCTTCGATCCGATCGTTTTTGTCCATTGTGCGGCGCTCGATCTTTCGGCAACCCAGATGGACCGTCCATTTCACATCCTCGGGTGTCAATTTATGTGCGGCCAAGAGCTGGAGGGTCAACGGTTCGAGGACATCCGGCGAGGTCCGTGCGAACACCTCAAGAAAAGGCGCCACTGGTCTGATTTTGTCGCCATCACGAAACTTGATACGCGCCGGCGTGAACGCCTTGACTATCTCTCCGGTCTCGATGTCGACCTCAAGCGTCTCATCGGGCACGATCGTGCGGTATCCAAGCCGCGCATTTTGATCCACGTCCAGTCGGTAGCTCGCGAGAGGTGTATCGGATGCGCCCAGCCGGGCGACAGCAAGAGGCGGGAGGATGCGCAGCTCGAGAATGGTCATGACATTCCTCCAGGAGCGGGAGTGAAGCAACCGTTAAGAGCTGACTGGAAGGTTTTGGCCGCATTTGCGTCGATTGCCATCAATGAGGCAAGAAACGCGTCGGCATCGGTTCCGGCGGTGCCCTGCACTCCCGCTATCAAATCCCCGGAAGCCTTAAGTAAGTCGAGGTGCAGCCCCCAAACATCGCGCTCTAGATAGGGCAGCGTCAGTGTATACGGGAGCTCGAAAGTCGGGGCGGCTCGAGCGACTGTGGCTGCATCGATGGCGGGCAAAGTTACCAGAATGTTGGCGATTGCGCGCAGATTGTACATCTCTCCGAAGGCCCTGTTCAGCACCGCTCCCCGTACCATGCCTTCGGCCCTGCCGGTTTTCCCAGAAATCCGGAAAGTGTGGCTCAGGTAGGTAAGCAGCATCCGGTACCGCAGGTTCAAAAGTTCCGCCCAGTGCCTTGATGGGGGATGGGCGATATAGGTCGTATTGGGAACAGCATCAGCATCGCCGACCACCCTCGGATTGCTGATGACCGGCCGACAGAGTCTGGATGAACCAGATTCTGCCGAGAACTCCTGGTACAGTTCCATAAATCGTTCGAAATGGGAGAGGTCGTTCTCTTGGCTGATTGCATCCGCCGCTTCACCCTGCTCAGCGATAGCATCTAGTGCGTCCAATGCGGTTTTGCGGGAATAGGCCGTATGAATGAGAACGTCGGGCGTTGCCGCGCCAGGGGTTGCAGCACCGCGAGCACCTCCAGCATATCCTCGGCCCCATTCGTCGAACGAGGCTTGATAACTCAGCGTGTCGGCGTGAAAAGAAGAATCAGGCATCAACGTCTTATCGCCGAGTAGCGTTTTAAGGTTGCCGTAAATCAGGCCGACACGGTTAAAGCCATCGCTCCCCTCCGGAAAGGCGAGTTTTGTGATCTCCTTCTGCTGCGCTGCCCAGTGATCGGGCCAAACATCTGGACTTTCGATGCACACATAGCGCGCGATGAGCTTGGCGCTGAGCGGTTCAAGCGCGAACGGAAAGGGATAGAACGGCAAATCCCAAGGAAAGTCGTCGCGTTCGAGATTTAATGGGCCACCAATCAGCTTGAGCAGATTTTGAACCGTGATCAGGTGACCCATTTCCTCCCGGGCGATTCCGAGCAGGATGGTTTGCCACCGCACGACCTTCGGCCTCTCTTTTTCGGGCACCTGAGGTCCGCCGAGCGAGTAGGCCGCAAAAAGATATTGGATGAGAAGCCCGTGTTCGATCTCCGCGGCTACGTGCAGCAGAAAGACCGCATAATCGTGCGGAGAAAAGCCTGTCGGGACGACAAATGTGCTGGAGCTCGCACTTTCCGGACCCAAGCTTTTGGCACGGGTGACCCGTGCCTTCAATGATTGATCGAGAATTTGATGCAGTTGTTCCGTGACGCGGCTTCGCATTCTCAGCCCCAAGTTCCCCAGGATCCGCAAATCCCTCTTGTTTCGCAAGCACGATTTATCTACTGTCGCTCAGGTTGAAGTAAAGCACGCCCACAACACTTTGGAAAGTGAAAATGGGCGGCGCTCGTAAAATCTCTCCTGTGGCAGTTGCACCTGCGCTGTGCTTGAGAGTTTTATAGAGCAGAAGTCGCTTTTGTCGCGAATTGTGCCATCTCTCGCCATGGACATACGGCCTGCGGTGTTATGAACAGAGGCGAGTTTTACTGCTAACCAGAAGACTACGCCGTCAATTGATATCCGATTTCGTTTAACTGAACTTGATACCATCCAACATGAACACAGTCGTATTGGTTTATATTCGACGAAACCTCGCGCGGCGATTATGTTGGTGCGATGGATAGCAAGGGACGTTGGCGCATTCGCGAAAACAATTCGATACCGCCGAACTGGTGAGGCGGTTCACCAAAAAAGGGGAAGTATCATGGATCAACAACCGGACAAGGTCATTGTCACGAACGTTGCGGCGCTCAAGGGAAAGTATGGCGCCAACGGATATGATGCCATCAAGAACAGTGTCGATGCGCTTATTTCCGCGGATAAACAGCGAGGACTGGTGACGGTTTTTGTTCCTCTTGACGACAAGGGTGTCATGAAGACCCTGTCCGCACCGCCGGTGACGCGACCCATAGATCCCGCTCAGAACAAGGAAGCCATCGACGCAGTTTACCGCGCACTTGGACCAGATTACGTGGTGATATTGGGCGCAATCGATATCGTACCACATCAGGACATGGCAAACCCTCTTCTGGATCCAAGCGGAGAAGACCCAGACGAGTATGCTTATGGAGATCTTCCCTATGCATGCGAAGCGCCTTACAGCCGAGACGCGAAGGACTTCATCGGTCCGACAAGGGTTGTCGGCAGATTACCGGATGTCACAGGAGGAACGGACCCGAATTATCTCGCTGAATTGCTTCGGGTGGCCGCGGAATACAGACCCGCTTCCCTTCCTTCCGCGAAAACCTATTTCGCGGTGACGGCGCAGATCTGGAAAAAATCGACCGACCTCTCGGTGACCAACACGTTCGGCGCCCCCGCGAAAGTCGAGGATGTCCCTCCGCGCGACTACAAGTGGAGTACCGATCAACTCCAACGGCATATGCATTTTTTCAACTGTCATGGCGCGCCCGCGAGTTCCCAATTCTACGGACAGCCGAGCACGGGAGCGAGCCAATATCCTCCTGCCCTAGACGCGGCCTATATTGATGGGAAGCTTCAGGAAGGGACGATCGTTGCTGCCGAATGCTGTTACGGTGGTGAACTATATCCGGTTTCCGCGACCCAAACGCAGATTGGCATCTGCAACGTTTATCTTGCAAACAAAGCTTATGGGTTTTTCGCCAGCACGACGATCGCTTACGGCCCCGCAGAGGGAAACGGCCAGGCTGACCTGATATGCCAGTTCTTTCTTCAAAACATCCTTCGTGGTTCGTCAAACGGGCGAGCCGCACTTGAAGCCCGCCAAACCTTTGTCCGGAAATCCTCGCCCATGGATCCTACGGACCTGAAAACGCTCGCTCAATTCAACCTCTACGGCGATCCCTCACTCACGCCCGTCCAAACGCCTAAGGCATTTGTGTTGGCGGCTGCAACCGACTATACAATCGCGGAACGATCGGATCGGAAGGACCGCCGCCGGCTTCTTTTTCGCGAAGGCATTGGTCTCGCCGCCAAGGAGCCAGTGCCCACGCTGGTCAAGAGGAAGCCAAAAAAGGCGATACTCGACCGGTTGCACGCAAGCGCGGAGGCTCAAGGAAGAACGCCGGGAAGTGTGTTGTCGTTCTCAATCCGGCAGCGAGGGCGCGCTAAACTCCCGCATGCGCTTGCACAAGCACCTTCACTCCCGACCGCGTTTCACCTACTGTTTACTAAGTCATTAGATGATACGTCTTCGTCCCGAGCTGAAACCGGAGTGGTAGACATCTTGGTGTTCGTCGGCAAGGAGGTCGATGGCGAGCTTGCCTCGATCACTAAGATAAGGAGCCGTTGAGACAGGATTTGCAAGAATTCATAGGCACGGTAACCAAAAAACCTTTTGCTATAGGTTCAAAAAGCGAGCGCGAGGCTGTACACCTCGACACCGGCCAGGGTTCTTTTGTGCTCCGAAGGGAAGGCGGCAATCCGTTATTCGATTCCGAACTTGAGACGCTTGTCGGAAAGACGATCAAGTGCACTGGCGAAACTCATGGCTACACTCTCACGATAACGGACTGGAGCGAGCATCTCGATCGGTAGGGCACTCCGCACAAAGCCGCTCTTGATCGATATCGCCAAACGCCACGGTATGTGGTCGGTTTGACTGGTAAGCTCGCGCTGTTCTGGCGGCCTTTCCAAAATGCCTTGGCTATTGCGAGGAAGGCAGTCCGCCACCGCAAGATAACGCGCGTGTATGCGGCTACGCGCCTTAATGTTCAAAAATCATCGCTGTCCGGCGGCAATTGCAGAGTCGATGGTTCAATGTCTTCATGGCAATGAGGCCGACTCGGTTTTGGGAATAACTAAATTACTTGGAGATCGACTATATGGTGATCGATGGTCCGCATCGTTTCGTCTTTCATACTCTGTGAAACCTGACACGACTTGAGTTGGATTTTTGCCCGCGTCAAAAGGTCCGATGCCGCTGGTTTATCGACCTTCCACGCCGCGCTGTAATTTTGCTCCGCGATTTTCCAGATCTCTGGATAGAGGCCGAGCCAATCAAGCTCGTCAATCACCTCCTTTACATGGTATACATTGGCAAACCTTTTGGGGTTGTGCTTCCTGTCAGCGCTGACCTGCCCAACATAGTTGTTGAGATGCTGGAAACCATCGCTGGCGAGGTTAAAGAAATGGGCAGCGCCCACCTTCTTCAGATTTAGCTGTCGGCCGAGATCTTGGGCTTGAACCTGGCAGAGAAAAACGTTCTGCCACCGTCCTGTCCGGTAATAATTTTCCGCAGCTAGCCGAAGCGCGAACAGCCCGCACGGCCGGGCTAGCCATCGCATCGCCCTCAGTCGTGGGTGATGATATAATCCTTTCCAAAGCAAGCCGTGGAGGTAACCATGGAAAAGGAACCGAACGATACCGCCCCGGCTGCCGTGTTGGCGCAACGGACTGACCTGCCTCACGATCGCATCACCGTGCAGCGCTTTCGGGAAAACTTTCCCGCGCGCTCGTTGGAGCGACAGCTTGAATGCCTGGTTCGTGCCTGGCCGGACCGCAGAGAGGCGCATCGGTCGCTGGCTTCGCCGAGATGGAAGCGGAAGCCGACGCGTTTGCCGACGAGAAGGGCAGGGACGCGTTCGCGTTCGATCCGATCGAAAGCCGCTATCTCGAAGCCGCACCTTCGGTCTTTCATATCCGGACGCCTTACTCGCGCACTGTCGTGAACGAAATTCGCGAAATCCCGTCTGCACGCTGGGACGATGATCGCCGGGTGTGGACTGTCCCCTACCGATCATACAGTGAACTCCGCCGACGATGGCCGACGATCGAGGCAGCCGCCGCACGCAATGAATCCGAGGTGAGAAAAGCGCGCCGCGAGGCGATGAAGGGCACCGATGAAGAGGAGGCATTGAAGGCGAGACTGAGGGAGCGTCGGCGAAAACGCTATCCTGTGCCCGCCGACGATGGCCCGCCGTTCGCGCGCGCGATCGGCACGCATGCGGGTGTTGTGATCTTCACCGGCACGGACGGCGAGTTGGCAGATCCTGCGACTGTCAGCACGTTCTATTTTCCTGCGGGCCAGAGCGAGGAGCATGTTTGGGCGTCGTGGCGACCCGGTTCGCTCGAGGAACTGGTCACCACCTGGCCGGCACGAATACCACCTGGAGAAGAAGAGCTCGCTCGAGGTTGGTGGCTGCCGACCCTAGAGGAGTTGCGGACCGCTCGGCAAAGGGCCAGATCAAAACAGCGCATCAAACAGCGTAGGGAAGAGCAGGGCGACATCGCGTAGCATCGCGCCTCGCGTCGCAAGGAGAGGAGTGTTCGGATTGAGCAGGCCGCAGATGCAGAAGGCACTCTATGAGTTTCAAAGCCTGCCGCCGGTCGAGCCGCGCGAGATGATCGGACTGTGGACCGGTCGGGGCATTCCGTCCGGCCATCCGTTCGACGGTGTGCTGGAAAACCTCGGCTGGTTCGGCAAGCGGTTCACGCCGAACATGCGCACCGATGCGCTGCTGTTTCGCTTGGGCGAGCAACGGCTGATCCCGATCGACCCGGCAAGAATACCGCTTCGCCTGGCTCTGCGGTTCCACAGGCTCGGGAGGACGGGTGCCGCGAAATGTCTGTTTTCATATCTTCAGCGCGGGTTCCGGGCCAAAGGCCCCGTGGCGTCCCTGAAAACCATGTCATTCCAGGGCGTGGCGAGTGCGGCGATGGTGTATGACGGTCAGCCGATTATCGACCATTTCCGCAGAATGGACGAACGCAGGGTCATGGGAGCCATGACGATCAAGGGTGACGATCGAATCTACTTCTTCGAACTCGAACGGGTCGATGAGCCGTGAGCGCTGATTGCAAAAACCTCGTGTTCGCCCAGCCGACACTGATCGCCGAGATTGACTTTGGAAGTCGGGCATGTCTTCGAAGGCTTTTGCCGATGAGCGGACCTCGTAATCGAAGTTGAGAGTGTTGGCGATCAGGCCCTTGCCGTGGGGGCGAATGAGAAGGGTGCGCATGCGGCGGAAGAGAACGGTGCGAGCGATGGCTGCGACCTTTTCGTTTTTCATGCCATCGCGCAGAAGCACGAAGGCATCCGAACCCATCTTGTCCGGCGCCAGATAGTAGGGCTTGTCGAAATAGGTCGTGTCGATCTGCGAGCAGGGGATATAGGCTTCAATCTTCAGCGTCTTGTCACTCTCGGGCACGGCTGCGGCGACTTCGTCCGGTTCCAGGACGATGTACTGGCCGTTGTCCACCTCGTAGCCTTTGACCTGGTCGTCGCGCTCGACGGGATCTCCGGTCTCGCTGTCGACAAACTCACGTTTGACCCGGTTGCCGGTTTTGCGGTTGAGCGTGTTGAAGGCGATCCGCTCCGACGAGGAAGCGGCGGTATAGAGCGCCACCGGACAGGAGACCTCTCCGAACTTGATGAAGCCTTTCCAATTCGCTCTCGGGCTAACCATGACGCTGATACTCCCTGACGCAACTAATGCGATTCAAAACCGAATCAGCGGACGAATCGTTCCGAGTCAAAATGAATCATTTTCAATGACTTAGCAGGCAACGGTCGCTCGCATTGCGGGTCATCGATTAGCGTCTTGATTCGCATACACTTTTTGCAGCCGCCTGCGTTTCCAAGAGGAACAACTTCAAGGGAGTCCTGCCATGAGCAAGCGTGAACTGATCGATACCGGAACCGATAAACGCTATGTCCGCCGTGACGAAGACGGCAAGTTCAAGCAAAGCGTCGATGTCTCTCGATCTCTGTCGGCTGATGCGCGTCACGATGCGAAGAACGACGCCAAGCCCGGCCAGGGTGATAAAGGCGATCGCAAGCGCTGATCAGGTGAAACTCGCCACCTACAATGTCAACGGCATCAACGGCCGCCTCGACGTTCTGCTGCGGTGGCTCGACGAGGCGGAGCCGGATGTCGTGTGCCTGCAGGAACTGAAAGCCCCGGACAACAAGTTTCCGCGTCGCGAACTTGAGCGCGCCGGCTACGGTGCGATCTGGCACGGGCAAAAATCCTGGAACGGAGTGGCCATTCTTGCTCGCGAGCAGGATCCTCTCGAAACGCGGCGCGGCTTGCCCGGCGATCCGGATGACACGCATAGCCGTTACATCGAAGCGGCCATCGACGGCGTGATCATCGGTTGCCTCTATCTGGGGTCGGAACAAGAACTGTTCTCGGCGACACGCTTAGGTCGAACAGAGTGAGAACTTATGCGGCGCGCCGCAACCCAGTTGGAAGGCGAAGCGATCGGAAGCCTTCCGGCAGGTGCTGCTCGCTGTCCCAGGTGTAGATGCCGGTCAGATTGATGTGCTCCCAACTCAGCGGGGAGATGTGCCTGAGCAGATGATCAGGGATCTGGCGCCCACCATTGCGTAGGTGGGTGACGGCCCGTTCGATGTAGACCGTATTCCAATGGACGATGGCGCTGACGACGAGGTTAAGGCCAGAGGCGCGGAATGCCTGGCTTTCGAACGACCGGTCACGGATTTCGCCTCGCTCGTGGAAAAAGACGGCGCGCTTCAGCTTATGCGCGGCCTCGCCCTTGTTGAGACCGGCCTGACTGCGCCGCCGCAATGCAGGGCTTGAATACCATTCGATCATGAAGAGCGAGCGCTCGATCCGGCCGAGTTCCCGTAGCGCCCTTGCGACATGGCTTTGCTTCGGGGATGCGGACAGCTTCTTCAGGATCGTAGACGGCACCACGGACCGTGTCGTGGTCGACGCCGCCAGATGGAGCAGATCGTCCCAATGATCGAGAATCAGAGTGGTGTTGATCGGCGCGCCGATGTGGTTCGACAGTGTCGGATATGCGTCTCCCTTCTCGAACGTGTGAAACTTCCGATCGTTGAGGTTACGCAATCGCGGTGCAAAGCGCTTTCCGATCAGGGCGAACAGTCCGAAGACGTGATCACTTGCGCCGCCCGTATCGGTAAAGTGTTCCTGGATGTCCAGGACCGTGTCCTGATCGAATAGCCCATCGAGCACATAGGCCGCCTCGCTTTCGGTCGGACTGATGGGCAAAATGCGGCTCGGGTTGCGCCCCGAACGTCGTCAAGCGGTATGCCGTCGTAACGTGATAAGCCATGAAGTGGGCTATCGAGATGAATGTCGGCTGCATGAAGAAAACGAAACGCACTCATTCAGCCACGACCTTTCGTTGTCCGCGTCCCTGTACGATACACTCATCGAGAATCGAAGATTGTCAACTCAGAGTAGTTCCAATCCACAGTATTCGCTTTTTTCGCGGCCGTTTCAGGGGCGTCTCTCTGAGGACGGCTAAAACTATCCGCTCACCATATCTGCTCAATCTACACTACCCTTCATCGATAAGTCGTTCCGCCGCGGGCGCCGAAAGGGACTGCGACTACGCGATTTTCATTGACGACCGTTGATAAATATATCAACATAGACCCATGTGTCAGACAATGTCCGAACCTTATCGTGGATCAAGGCCGCCCGGAAAGATTTTGAAGATTTTCCGCCCGGCGCTCAGGCCGAAATGGCGCGGGCGTTGACCATGGCTGCCGCGGGCGGTCATTCCGATATCGCAAAGCCGTTGACAGGCCTCGGGTCGGGCGTGCTCGAGCTGGCATTGAAACATCGGGGCGATGCTTTCCGCATAGTCTACATGCTGCAGATCGATACGGACATATGGGTTGTTCATGCGTTTCAGAAAAAATCGAAGTCGGGCGTCGCGATGCCGAAGGCCGAAATCGACCTGATCCGCGAACGCCTGAAACGACTGAAGGAGGCTTTACGATGAGCGACGATTTTGAACTTGTTCGTGGCAGTGGCAACATCTTCCGCGACTTCGATATGCCGAACCCGGAACTGGAGCATCTTCGGGCTACGCTGGCGGCACAGATTGTCAAGACGCTCGATATGCGGAAGCTCTCGGTCCGAGAAGCCGGAACGCTGACCGGAATCAACTATACCGAATTCTCGCGCATCCGCCGCGTCAAGCTGGATGGCTTCACCGTCGATCGCCTTTGGAAGATGCTTGATCTGCTCGGCCAGACGGTGGACGTGAAGGTCAAAGTACATCCTACAGCCAAACCGCTACGGGCTACGCACGCGCATGCATAGGATCTGCAGCCGCTGAAGACGGCTGCTCCAGGAACCGAAAATATGACCGCTCCTGTCCTGAGTTGCTGGATTTGCGGCACGCCCGCAACGACGGGCCAGCACAAAACCAAACGTTCCAACCTGCGGCAGAAGGGTTTGGGTTAGCCATGCTTGCAGATCAATGGCATACATCTTCGCCGTTTGCAGCAGGGTGGCGATGGTCGCCTATGTTCATGCGCTCCGGCGTGATTGGCGATTACTGCGATACGATCTTTCTTCCACCATGTGGCAGCGGCCGACCCGGCGTCCTTTAGTATCGCGCAACGCGTGCTGACGATTCCCACAAAACTCGCGCACATTGAGGTGACGCACCATCTCACCAACGCAGAAGTGGACGCCGTCATTGCGGCGCCCGATCAGAGGACGCCCCGTGGTCGGCGCGACCGCGCGTTTCTGCTGTTCCTGGCGCGGACCGGCGCGCGGGTCTCCGAAGCCATCGGTGTCAATGCTGACGACCTTCAGCTGGAACGCCCGCACTCGCAGGTGCTGTTGCACGGTAAGGGGCGCAAAGATCGCGTCATCCCCGTTCATCAGGATCTGGCGAGAGCGCTGGCGGCCTTGTTGCGCGAACGCGGAATCACCAACCACCAACCAAGACCGATCTTTATCGGCGCCCACAATGAGCGCCTGACGCGCTTCGGGGCGACCCACATCGTACGACGAGCGGCGGCCAAGGCAGTGGCCATAAGGCCAGACTTGGCCGAAAAGCCCATATCGCCACACATCTTCCGGCACTCCCTCGCCATGAAGCTTCTCCAGTCCGGCGTGGATCTTTTGACGATCCAAGCCTGGCTCGGGCACGCGCAGGTCGCCACCACCCACCGCTAGCCGTAAGCGCTGTTATTGGGCCACGGTATAGCCGAAGTTGATGCTTCCTGCTATTTTTTGAACTGGCGAACAGCTAGGCGCTCTGCCTCTGCCAACGCCGCAGTTTTGGTTTTGAAGGGGCCAATATCGTTTTCTTCCGTGTCAGGTAGCCACTTTGCAAGGAACCACCAGCCTCCAGGGCGATAACTGGAACTGCTCCTCACTGAGCCGACATTCCTGGCGAAGAACCAGCCGGAGTCGATGCCATCCTGCTCCCATGAGATGCTTTGCTCTGTCACGGCACACTCCCCGCCTATTCGTTTGTCGTGGGTATTTTATCGGACCTGTATGACCAAGGCAACAACTCGTCGATCTTACTGTTGGGGTGGCCATTGACGATCTTGGTCAGCACGTCGGCGAGATAGGCCAGCGGTTCGACGTTGTTGAGCTTGGCGGTTTATGCCGACCGTCGAACTATGCCGATTAATCAAGTTTTTGCCAACGTTTCCGGCACCATAGCGGGCGGCTAATCGGCATAGATTAGGGTCTCTCCGTCGCAATTGACGCGCAGGAGAGGACACATGAACGCAGCTGACTATTTGAATCGCAGCTCCCTATACCGGAAGCTGGTCTACGGTCCGTATCGGGAGTTTGCGGGCGTTTACGCCGCCAAAATGTCGAACGAAGGTTTGGGTCGGCAATGCACGTGGCGCTCGCTGAGCCTGTTTCGGGATCTGATGGACTGGCATGTTGGCAATGGACATGCTCCGCAGGATTTAAGCGAGGTTCACGTCGACCGCTTTCTTGAGCATCGTTTCAAGCACTGGAAGCCCGACTCGGGCGATCGATCGGCACTCCGCCGCTTGCTTTTGGCGTTACGAGAGAAAGGCTTAATACCAGCCGCGCTTCCGATTCAGCGCAGTGAGCACGAGAAGATCGCCGATGTATTCGGGCAATATCTCTCGACTGAGAGAGGGCTCGCCGCCGCGACAGTGGGGAGCCACAAGCTTCTGTCGCTTCGATTTCTGCGGGAGGTCTGTCCTTTCGGCGCAGACGGGTTTGCAGCGCTCACCCCTGGCGGTGCTGATCGAGCGGTGGTTTACGGATCGGCTCATGAAGCATCGAGGTGTAAGTTCCAACACCATCGCCTCATATCGCGACACCTTCAGGCTCCTGTTTGCGTTCGCACAGACGCGCCTTGCGATGTCCCCATCTCAGTTGACCCTGCGGGATTTGGACGCGCCTTTCGTCGGCGCATTTCTGGAGCACCTTGAGACAAAGAGAGCCGCCTCGGTGAGGACCCGCAATCTCCGCCTCACGGCCATTCGATCTTTCTTCCGATATGCGGCGTTCGAGGAACCGACACATAGCGCCCACATTCAGCGTGTGCTCGCGATCCCCAGCAAGCGATGTGACAAGCGGCAGCTTCAGTTCCTAACCAGGCCCGAGATTGAATCGATCCTGGATTGCACGGATCGAAGCACGTGGCTGGGACGCCGCGATTACACTCTGCTATGCTAGCCGCGCAAACAGGGCTGCGCGTCTCGGAGATCACCGACCTCGACCGAGACTCGGTAATGCTCGGCCGCGGTGCGCATGTGCAATGCATCGGCAAGAGCCGCAAAGAGCGAAGTACGCCCCTCACCAAGATTGCACAGGAAGCCCTCCGGCTTTGGCTCAAAGAACCAGGGAAGCGAGGCGCGACGGTTCTTTTTCCGAATATGCACGGCGGTAGGCTCAGCGCCGACGGCGTGCAGGCGCTGTTGAACAAATATGTAGCCAAAGCGCGAGAGAACTGCCCATCCCTTCGCTCAAAGCGGGTGTCGCCCCATGTCTTGCTGCATAGCGCTGCCATGGAATTGCTGCAGGCGGGCGTCGACTGCTCGGTCATTGCCCTGTGGTTGGGCCACGAAGCAATGGAAACGACGTTGACCTATCTTCATGCGCATCTCGAACTGAAGGAATCTGCACTCGCAAAGCTGAAGCCGTACGAACGCGCCAAGGCCGAGCGATTTCGACCAAGCGACCGGCTTCTGGAATTCCTGAACACCCTCTGAGGATGAGAACTATGCCGAGCGCCAAACAACGGCGACCCGCCAAACTGGCTCGGAACGCACAGTTTGCCGTCCCTGTCAGAAGAGGCATTCGGCATAGTTCGCCGGTCGGCATAAACCGCCAAGCTCAACGATGTCGATCCGCAGGCATGGCTCGCAGACGTGCTGGCGAGGATCGCCGGGCACCCGTCCACAAGACTGTCCGAACTCCTGCCATGGGAATGGAAGAGCGATCCTGAAATTGGGCAGCCGGTTGAGAAGGCATTTGCCGCATGACCACATCCATCGCCCGCCTCAAGATCATGCTCGATGATGTCGAACCGACCGTCATGCGCCGCATCGAAGTGCCGTTCGACATCAGGCTCGACCGGCTGCACCTGGTGCTTCAGGCAGCCTTTGGCTGGACCAACAGCCACCTCTACGAGTTCCGCATCAAGAACATCGGCTTCGGCATGCCGGACCCCGGCTGGGGTGACGGCCCGCTGGATGCCCGCAAGGCAACGCTTCTGTCCGCGATCGAGGACACTGGAGCAAAATCCTTCAAATACCTCTATGACTTTGGAGACGGCTGGGAACATTCAATCAAGATCGAACGCATCGCACCCGCAATCCCAGGTCTAGATTCTCTCAGCCTCATCGACGCAACAGGCGCTTGCCCACCCGAAGATATCGGCGGACCGGGGGGCTATCGGGAGTTCATAGAAGCGCTTGCTGACCCCGATCATGAACGCCATGAAGAACTCATCGAATGGTGGGGCGGCAACCAATTCGACACCGATGTCATCGACAAACCCGCGATCGAGCTCGCCCTCCTGGCACTCGCCAAGAAATGGACCCGCAACCTACGCTCAAAAACCTGAAGGACGTAGCCTGCGGTCTTCGCCGGACGGTTACTAATCGTCATATGTCGAAGCCCTGGTACGCATCCGAGCAGGGCCGCCTTGTTCGGATGAGGATTATGGAAGAGCACTGGCTATATCGACGTCAATATAGCCGGTGTTGTAGCCATGGACATTATCAGAGACCATCAACAGGTAAGCCGCCTGGAGATTGTGGATAGGGGTCGTCGCCGCCGGTTCAGTGATGAAGCCAAGCTTGCGATTGTTGCAGAGAGCCTCTGCGGTCCCCGGCAGGTGACGGTTACAGCTCAGCGTCACGGGATTAAGCGCTTTCAGTTGAATAGCTGGCGCAAGGCTGCGCGGGAAGGAAGGCTTGGCAATGGTTCACCGGAAGGATTTGTTTCGGCCCTGGTCGTTCCCACCCTTGTTGTTCCGGAGCGCCATGCGTCGGGTGAATATTCTGCGCCAATAGCGCCGACACAACACCCGATGTCGGATAGCGGCCGTATGGAGGTGGTGAGCGCGAACGGTCGGCGCGTGGTCGTTGATCAGACCGTCGATGTGGAAGCGTTGCTGCGGATCATCCGCGGCTTGGAGACGCTTTGACCATGAACCCGTTGCCGATGGGGACAAGTGTGAAGGTATGGCTGGCGACGGGCTATGCGGATATGCGGCGCGGCTTTCCATCATTGGCCCTGCAGGTCCAGGAGGTATTGAAGCATGACCCGTTAAGCGGCCACCTTTTCTGCTTCAGGGTCCGGCGTTCTGACGTGATCAAGATCATCTGGCACGATGGACTGGGAGCCTGCCTGTTTACTCGAAGGCTGGAGCGAGGGCGGTTCATCTGGCCAAACGTGGAAGGTGGGGCGGTTACGATCTCGACAGCCCAGCTCTCCTATTTGCTGTCCGGAATTGACTGGCGCAATCCGCAAGAAACCTGGCGTCCGACGCGCGTTTGAAGGGCGTTTTCCTGTTGAAATTCCTTCAAAATCTGATTCAATCCCTGTCATGGGATCGACGCCGCTTTCTCTTCCGACAGACCTTGCCAGCGCTCACCCAGCGCTGCTGGCTGAACGCGAAGCGCGGCTAAAAGCCGAGGCCGACGCGGCCAACGCGAAGGCGAAACTGTCGAGCACCGAGGCGCTGATAGCACAACTGCAATTGCTGATCGGAAACCTGGAACGCGAGAAGCATGGGCCGAGCCGTGAACGAACAGCGCGGCTGATCGATCAGTTGGAACTGCAGCTCGAGGAACTGGTGACGGCGGAGACCGAGGACGAAGTGGCTGCCGAAGCTGCCGTCGCCAAAGCCCAGTCGTCCGTGCGAGCCTTTACCCGCAAGAGGCCGGTGCGCAAACCCTGGCCGGAGGATATCGAACGCGAGCGCATTGTCATTGATGCCCCCACAAGCTGCGGGCGTTGCGGTGGCGACCGGCTGTCAAAGCTGGCGGAGGACATCACCGAGACGCTGGAGGAGATCCCGCGCCGCTTCAAGGTGGTTGAGACGGTAAGGCCGAAGTTTACCTGCCGGGATTGCGAAGCGATCAGCCAGGCGCCGGCTCCATTCCATGTGACGCCGCGCGGCTTCCTCGGCGCAAATCTGCTGGCGACGATCGTGTTCGACAAGTTCGGGCAGCACATTCCACTCAATCGGCAGAGTACACGCTTCAAATGCGAAGGTATCGAGCTTTCGACCCAGACGCTGGCTGACCAGGTGGGCAATGTCACCGCTGTCGTCTTGCCGTTATTCGATTTGATCGAAACCCATGTGTTCCGGGCCGAACGGCTACATGGCGACGACACGACAATCCCAATCCTCGCCAAGGGGCAATGCACGACAGGTCGGATCTGGACATATGTTCGGGACGACAAACCTTTTTGCGGTCCCGCGCCGCCCGCGGCGGTGTTTTATGCCACCAGCAACCGGCGCGGCGAGCACCCACAAAGACACCTGGCTGAGTTCGGCGGGATACTTCAGGCCGACTGTTACAATGGCTTCAACCCGCTGTTCGACCGGACAAAGAAACAAATGCCGGTGACACCAGCCTTCTGCTTCGCCCATGCGCGCCGAAAGTTCTTCGAACTCGCCGACGTCTCTCGTCGTGCGCGCCGGGGCCAGGGTGCCAGGCCAATCTCTCCTGTGGCGCTGGAAGCCGTCAAACGCATCGATGCGCTCTTTGCCATCGAGCGCGAGATCAACGGCATGACTGCCGACGAGCGGCGCGACGTACGACAGGAGAAGAGCAAGCCCATTCTGGAGGCGATGGAAGAATGGCTGCAACAGGAACGCGCTGTCCTATCGCGATCCTCCCCCCTGATCGAGCCGATCAATTACATGCTCTCGCGTTGGTCTGACTTCGCCCGCTATGTGGACGACGGCAGAATTTGCATGACGAACAATGCCGCGGAAAGAGCGTTGCGCGGTGTCGCTTGCGGCAGAAAATCCTGGCTATTCGCCGGTTCCGATCGCGGTGCTGACCGCGCCGCCGTCATGCTCACCCTCATCATGACGGCCCGCCTGAACGACGTCGATCCCAAGGCATGGCTCGCGGACATCCTTGCCCGCATCGCCGATCTTCCCGTCTCACGCCTGCACGAATTGCTTCCATGGGAGTGGAAAAGTAACCGGCAGATTGATAGCCCGGCTTCTCTACAGGCCGCCTGACGGAGAAAGGGTCCAACGAATGGGATACAGGAACTCAACTCTGTACACGCTGAAATACGTGGCCAAAATGCTCGGTGAAGACGAGGACTTCCTGCACGAGTGCTCCATCGAAATGTTCTCCGAAGATGGCTGCCTCAGTGCCTATGACAACTTTCCGGCGTCCGAATTGAGCGAGCACATTGTCCTCTTCTCCCAAGACGGCATCGAGAACCTCAAATATATCGTCGAGGCTCGCAGGGACGCCGACCGCACATAAAAACCGTCGCTAAAAGCCCAACCAAGGTTAGCCCGGCTCCGGTTCGCGCACGAGACCCTATCCCGCGGCCCTCCTCGGATGCTTACAAGCCCTGTTCGGGCATAACATCAACGGTCAGCTGGCAATCCGGAAGGTGGGAGCAAAACAGCGCTAACGCTATGCCGCCGCGGATGTCGAGATGATGCGTAACGGACTCGCAAAGGCGGGCATCGAGGGTGATTACGGAACGCGCTTCCGGTCCACCGATGCCGTTCTGCAACTGCTGAACAGTATCTAAGCTAAAACATTATGTTGCGGAAGATGCCAGATTTAGCAGTCCCCGGCTGGCGCCATGACGGCTCCGCCACAGAATCTCACCCGATGCATAAGAAGGGATCGGCCGCAAGCGCGGACGCCACCAAGCCACAAGTCCATTCATGCCGCGCCGGAAGTCGACCGGCTGCGTCGCCACCATGATCTTCACGCCATTCGGCGAAAGTCCGATCACCGGCGTCCTCGCGACGCCGCCACCATCGCCTGCGCCAACTCGGGCGCCACCGAGCCGATCACGGTCATTCGCGCGCCGGCAATCTCGATCTCAATACGACCCGCAGCATGGTGGGCGACATCCGACGGCGCTCTCTCGGAAGACGTTCTATCGCCAACCACCGTTACCGGCACGAACATCGCCTGCTGCGCGCAGGCTTTTGCGGATCGTTGAGAGGTCAGTCCGGCTTCGCGGCGCCAGACGTTCAGCAGACCGCGATTGACGCCCCAGCGCCGGGCAATCGCCGAGATATTCACGTCGGGCTCCGCGCTTTCCGCAAGGATCCGCGCTTTCTCCTCGTCAGTCCAATTCCGCCGCTGGCGCCGACCGGTGATCAACTCGATCCGACGATATCTTCCCTCATGCCTAGCTTCATCCATGGCTTCACCCATGACTTCAAGCATGGCATCAGCGCGATCTCCAACCATTCGTTCCGCTCCTGTCAATGAAGGAGCTTATCTCGCGGCCTCAATTACAAAAGGAAAGGTGGGCTGTTCGTCGCGCTCACAATACAGCGACGTTGCGATGTGTGTTCTGACCGTCGAAGTCTTTTAGCCAGCAATAGGCGTTGACGTCTTTCTCAAAGGCTTTGATATGCAGATCAGCGCAATGAGTGAATGCGTACCTCCCGACAATCGGCAGCCGATCCTCAATAGTGTTTCGGCCCAGTGCGCTGACAACATCGCTCAATTTGCGGGACAGATCGACCTGATCCGCCGTCAGCGTTCTCGTCTGTTCGAAATCCAAGTTAGCGCGCATGGCGATCGTATCAGTGATACCGCAGCGCTCCCCGATACCGTTCACCGAGGTCGATATCCAATTCACCATGGGCGCAACTTCGACCGCATTCGCCAAGGCGAGGCCACGATCATTGTGGAAATGTACCTCGATCGGTGTTTGCGAGAATGTTGATTTAAGGCGCTGCAAGGACAATCTAGCCTCAGTCGGGGTCAGCACGCCAACAGTGTCGGAAAAACAAATGCGATCTGCACCCTTGGAGATAGCTGCCCGATAGGCGATGCCCTGCAGGTTCCAGTCCGTCCGTGAGGTGTCTTCCAGCGTAAAGCGGACCTGCAGACCGATGGACTTTGCAAAAGCGATTGATGTTTCGATCAGCCCAATGATCTCGTCTAAGCTTCGATTTCGAAACTTGACGTTCCGGGATACCTCACTGACACCTGCAAAAATCCCAACCCATTCCGCACCTGCCGCTTTCACACAGCGGATGTCCTCGATTTGTGCGCGGGCGTGTGCTAACAAAGGGATATCCCGGCGAAGTTGAGAAAGGGCCCGCGTCCGATCGAACTCGAGATTGCTTGCGCTGGGATGTCCGGCTTCAATACAGTCCACACCGAATTCCAAAAGGCCGCGCGCAATTGCAATAGATTGATCGATGCGCCACACAACATTTGGTGCTTGGGCGCCTTCTCTTAGGGTGCAATCAATGAGACGCGCCATTTTCACTTCCTCCCCCGATGGATTGCATCGACGTACAACCTAGTGTAGTTTCCGTCCATAGTGTGCTGCAGCAAGCAGAAGGAGGTTCGATGGTGAACTGACAACATGCTGAGAAGCCGCGTGAAAGATGAGGGTATCCGCATTGATCTTGGCGCAATCTTCGTCTCATTGGAACTCAGCCGTTTGAAATGGCTGATCACGTCGCTGTCGCCGGGCGGCGGCGCGAAGATGTCGAAGCATGCGGTGGTGGCCGGCGATGTCGCTGGCATGCTGGCGCGGTTTGCTGCCACGCCGATGGGTCGTTGAAAGGACGTTCGCATGGCTCGGTCGCTGCCGCCGTCTCGCCAAGGATTGGGAGAAATCGCTCGAAAGCGCCACCGCCTGGGCGCAAATCGCGTCAATCCGAATGCTATCCCGACGTATCGCAAGATATTGGATCTACGAATAAACTTTTGAATCGGGCTCTCAGTTAGCAGGGGGGCCGCGCGATGGCTGATTTCCTCGGTGGTGCGCGGACCGTGGTCGAGGGAATGCTGCTTTACCGCTTCGTCGAGGATGCTCAGTTGGTCTTCCAGTGCGCCGACCAGCGATGCGTCGGGAGGTACGTTTCTTGCCGCTACAAGCAGGCGCGCCATTGCTGCGATCGCGTCGTTCCAATTACCTTGAACGGCGTCTGGCCGAACAGAGTGGTCGACGTAACTATCTTCGGGCTCTTCGCCTTCCATGGGAGTGCCTGTCATGGGAAGCGGGTCGCCTGCGAGAAGCGTCTCAAACGGTTCGGACCAGCAAGCCATATAGGTTAAGATATAGGATCGAAGACCAGGCAGCGCTTCGGCAACATTAAACATCGACAACGGTTTGTCCGGGGTCGGCTGCGCGGACCATTCAAGCAGGACGACCGCGGTAGATACATCGCCTCGGCCGCGTGCGGCAAGCTCGGCTAGCTGCTGACCGGTTGTCTCCGCGTCCTTTGGGGCGTGAGTGTTGATACCACTGGCGCGAAGCGCGTCTACGTAACGCGATACAAGACGTTTGAAGTAGGTTCGCTTCTCGAACGGGCCGGGTTCGAGTTCCTCTAGGAACAGCCGCAGGAAATAAGGGTAACGAGCAGCTTCCGGAAGGAGATCATAGACTGCATCGACGCCTGGGCGTTCCGGCGGCCAGGTAAATCCGGTGATTCGCCGGATGGTCTCGCCCCATTTGGCATGAAAAAGCCGGATCTGCCGGTTCGAAATTGGCACCCAGTCTCGGAACCAAGCCGCATCGATATCTTCGGGCAAAGTTAGTATCGGGCTACGCAAGGTCTCGATGTCGACGACGGTATCAATTCTCGCGCTCATACCCATGCCCGCCCTTCTTCTTGTGGCGGCACGGTATATCGTAAGCGCTGTCCTGATCCCACCTTCCGGATCATCACTTGATCATTGATGTTCAGCCTCGAAAGAGGGCTTGGACATATGTCGATTTCAGAGCTTACGCTTAACTCCAAGGATGAGCCGGTCCGCCGGTTTGAGATATTCACCGGCCGTGGCCGTCGTCGCGAATGGAGCGACGATCAGAAGACGCAGATCATTGCAGAGAGTTGCGAGCCTGGCGTGACGGTGTGCTCTGTGGCGCGGCGGCATGGGTTGACGCCACAGCAATTGTTCACATGGCGACGGCTCGCCCGAAAGCCGCTTGAGGCTCTTGCTGTGGCGGAGGAAGAACCGATGTTTGCGCCAGCGGTCGTCGTGTCGCCGGAGAAATCGGGGCCGAAGAAGGCGCGGCAGGCACGTTTGCCACGAAAAGCTTGTCCGGAGGCGGCTATCGAATTGCAAATTGATGGAGCCACGCTGCGTATCGCCTCTGGCACCGATGCCGCAACGATCGTCGCCGTTATCCAGGCGTTGAAGGCTCAATCGTGATTGGTCCGTCCGGTGCGGTAAAGGTGATGATCGCCACCAAGCCCGTCGACTTCCGCAAAGGCGCGGAAGGATTGGCAGCGCTGGTGAAGGCCCAGATGGGTGCCGACCCGTTCTCTGGCACGATCTACGTGTTCCGGGCCAAGCGAACGGACCGGATCAAGCTGATCTTCTGGGACGGTAGCGGCGTGTGCTTGGTCGCCAAGCGGCTTGAGGATGGCGAGTTCCATTGGCCTCGGATGCAAGATGGTGCGATGCATCTGACGGCCGCTCAGTTCTCGGCTTTGTTCGAGGGATTGGACTGGAAACGCGTTCATGCGCCGAGCGAAACGCGAGCGCCGATAAAGGCTGGATAGCGGCCGCGACCAATTGAATCAGCACTATCTAACCTCTCGTTCTGAGCGGCAAAATATGCTGTTCTCGATCCATGACGATGACGGCAGACGAGCTTCCCGATGACCTGAACGCGCTGAAAGCCATGGTGCTTTCGCGCGAGGCGGAGAATGCCCGCCTGCGTCAGATCATCAAGGAATTGCAGCGCCATCGCTTCGGCCGCCGGGCCGAGACCCTTCCCGAGGACCAGCTTCTGTTGGGGCTTGAAGAGGCCGAACAGGTCGAGGCTGCCGGGCTGGAAGAGAAGGAGCAGACGTCGAATGCTCTTCGCCAGGCGCAGGTCGCCAAGCGGCGTACGAACCGGGGTTCGCTACCAGCACACCTGCCGCGCATCGAGATCACAGTCGATATCGATGACCATGCCTGTCCTTGCTGCCGCCATGATCTGCATCGGATCGGCGAGGATGTCAGCGAGAAGCTGGACATTGTGCCCGCCCAATTCCGCGTTCTGGTGGTGCGTCGCCCAAAGTATGCTTGCCGGGCTTGCGAAGAGGTCGTGGTCCAGGCCGCCGCTCCTGCTCGCCTGATCGAGGGCGGCATTCCGACCGAGGCAACCGTCGCCCAGGTTCTGGTCTCCAAATATGCCGATCACCTGCCGCTGTACCGCCAGGCGCAAATCTACAAGCGCCAGGGCATCGATCTCGATCGCTCGACGCTCGCCGACTGGGTCGGTCGTGCCGCCTGGCATCTGCGCCCGGTCCATCAGCGGCTGCTTGATCATTTGAAGTCGTCGTCCAAGCTCTTCGCCGACGAGACGACAGCCCCGGTGCTCGATCCGGGACGTGGCAAGACCAAGACGGGGCAGCTTTGGGCCTATGCGCGTGATGACAGGCCATGGCAGGGCGATGACCCGCCCGGCGTCGCCTATGTCTATGCGCCGGACCGCAAAGGTGAACGTCCGATGGTCCATCTCGAGGGCTTCGTCGGCATCCTGCAGGTCGACGGCTACAGTGGATATCGCCCGCTCGCGGCAAGGAACACCGTGTCGCTGGCATTCTGCTGGTCTCACGTTCGACGCCGCTTCTATGAACTGGCCGCCGCCGGTCCGGCACCCATCGCCAGCGAGGCGCTTCGACGCATCGCCGAACTTTACAGAATCGAAGACGAGATACGTGGCCGCACACACGAGGAGCGTAGCGCCACGCGCCAAGAGAAGAGCCGACCGATCACCGACAGCCTCGCTCCCTGGCTACGCGAACAGCTCGACTACATCAGCCAGAAGACGAAGCTCGCCGAAGCGATCCGCTATGCCCTGTCACGCTGGGATGGCTTAACCCGCTTCATCGACGATGGCCGGATCGAGATCGACTCCAACACCGTCGAACGATCCATCAGGCCAATTGCGCTCAATCGCAAGAATGCACTCTTCGCAGGCTCCGACGCTGGGGCCGAACATTGGGCAACCATCGCATCGCTCATCGAGACCGCCAAGCTCAACCAAGTCGAGCCTCTGGCCTATCTCTCAGATATCCTCACCCGCATCGTCAACGGTCATCCAAACAGCCAAATCGATGACCTGTTGCCATGGGCCTATACCGCAAAGCTCGAACTCAAAGCCGTGGCCTGAAAACACCGCTTACGGTATATCAATTCTAGGATGCAATGCTAGATCGGTTCTTGTCTTCCAACATCGCTGCACGGAAGTCATCCCAGTTTTCCACGACGACTGGCCGCTCGGCTGGCCGATCGGTGTCGATATCGAGCCTCAGTCGTTTCTGAAAGTAATAAAGTAAGGCGCGCCGAACGGAGATGTGAGCGCGGCCATTGTCCATTGCGTAATCGAGTGCAACCGTGCGCTGTTGCGATGCCGAGAGATCGGGGTTTGGCCGTAGGACTACCTCGAAGAAGGTTTCCCATTCGCGGTCCGGAACGTCGAAACCATCGCTTACCTCATAATTCCGCACGTTTTCGCAGCGTGATAGGATTAAATCTTTGTATGCGAGGTCCAGATGGCAGAATGCGCGAACATGCCAGCGCAAGCCGTCATTCCCAAAGGCACGGGGTGTTACACGCCGCCAAACTGCGTCAGGCCGGCTCTTGCTCATCGACTGGTAAAATATCTCGATCGACAGCTTTGCGCGGATAGCTCCAAGCAGCGATTTAAAGACGTCGGGCTGGACTGATCTGAAAGGGATGGGCAGCGCATCGATCGGCGGTGGATGGCCAATCCACGTGTCATCGATACCGATTACACGATCGGCGATCATCTTCAATTGCGCAAGGTAGCGTTCCGCACTCGGCTTGAAAAAGCGGGGTGTGAAGCTGGCGGTTGGAACGTATCGTTTTTCCCGGGTGTCGTATCGGATGTTCTCCGGTTCTAGACCCTGATAGAGGGAAAGATCGTTTGAAGCCTGCGGAACGGACACGTTAAAGCGGTTTGTAATGTCTGCGCGGCGGATGCCACCTTCCCAGAAGCACTTGAACTCGATGAACTCCAGGCGTTGCTCCGATGGCCGGCGTGGATGCGCCTCAAGGGCCGGACAGAATTGCGCTTCCACGAGCCCGTCAAGCGTTGTTGCGATGTTCACCCTTTGGGCCACGAAGATCGCATAGTGTATCGAAGGGAACTTCTCCGGCCGGCGAACAGAAGAACGTGTTGCTCGCCAAGCACATAGCTATCACGAGTGGGTCGTCAACGGTTCGAATCCTTTCAACTGCATTTGACACAAGCGGCGCACAGTCAATCTCGCAATGACCGGGCTGGCTTCTCACTGGCTTTTGTCCGACCTCAGCCCTCCTCTCTTCGCCAGGTCACGGCACTGTTTCCAGAAGCTCTTTCGTTGTTTCTAGAAAGGCGATGCGCGCGCTGAATCGTGGCCCGGATGTCTCAAACTTGTCGGGGGAGAACATAGTGTTGAGGCTAATCGGTTCGGGGCGGTAGGTTGCGGGCATGCGACGATCCACTTCTTCCACATAGCTGACAAATCGTCCCGGACCGAGGTCACGCAGCAACCCTGACGGAAGGGTGAAATCGATCTTCCACACAAGTTCGTCGTTCTCGACTTCGGCTTCCGCGAGAACGGTCTGCCCGAGTTCGTCCACCTGGAGGCCCTCTGGATCGCATGGAGTCCGAACGAGGCTAGGCCCGATGCCGACCTCATGGAACACGGCAAGCCGTATCTTGGGCATCCTGAGCAGGTCGAAATCCTTAACCCATTGGCTAGTTTCGTTGCCCGGCAGTGTCCCAGGGTCAAGATCTTTGATATCGAGCGAACCCATGCCACGCACGACAAGCTCCAGCATGCGTGCCCCATTCTCCGAAACGCCGTGGTCGATCAGGTCGACGTTCCGTTGCGGCAAGAGCTGCATTATCACGGTTACCGGCTCCGACACCATGATATCTTGGGTGATTGACAGCTTCTGGAACCGGACCAATCCGAACCTCACGAAGGGTTCCGAGGCACGGATCGGCTTCAAATCGACATCAACAAACCACTCTTCCCGGTCGAGGTCGAAGCAGGGCTCGTATGTCAGCAGTGAGATCTAGCCGAGTTCACACAACACTATCTCGACAAAGCGCTTGTGCTGCACGCCGCTCCGGCGGGCCAGGAGTTCGTTCTTGGAGATGCCGCCGTCGTGTGGGCAAACAAGCGAGATCATAGCCCCTACGGAAACCTTGGACTCGGGTGCCCAAGCATTGTTGATATGGTTAGGAGAACTCGCAACGGAGCTCGGGATCTGATACGAAAGCTCTCCGCCGTCTCACTTCTGGGACTGGGTAGAGAAGCTGACGAAGCACGACGAAATTTGCCGCAGGTTCGAGCCAAGTTCGCACGGGCTCAGGCTGATCTCGATGCGATCGCTGCCGGCGTGCCTCTTCAGCTCAGTATCGACAACATGAGGTATGTCAACTCGCTGCAAATAGCGGAGTCGGAGCAATATATCGTCTCGTCGAATGGTGATTTTTCGTTCGTGCAGGAAATGATCGGTGAGAATGCGGCGTACCGGCGGGGACACCAATTCAGATTTGCATAGGGCCTGAATTCCGAAGGCGATCGTATCCGGTGTGGCGTATTCAAGAGTGTCGCCGAGCTCGAAGGTGCAATTCAAGCTATCTCGATCATCACAACGTCGATCCAAAGCCCTTCGTTTGGACCAAATCCGCTACCGACATTCTTGAAAAGGTCGCCCGTAGGCGACAGGCGTTAGAGTCATAACGTCTAGGTCCTGGACCTCGTCGACAAAGACGTTCGGGAAGACGCGGCTGATCCGGTCGATTACGGCGCCACCGCTCCTTTCGTTGCACCGGACCGCAAGCTTGGGGCGTTTGTCGGAATAGACTCGGCGGATCGGGTCGAAATAGTGCTTGTCGATGACCTCTTCTGGCCACGGAACTCCAATCCCCTTGCTATTATAGAAGCGTATCCCCGACTAGGCCGAGACCAGCACCATGCCGGCGACCCGGAAGTCGAACAGTGCGCCCTGAAACGGCTTAACGGCGTGGGTGATCAGAAAGCTAAACCATGTCATGATCACCACGTTCGCCGGCACATGACCGACCAACTCGAAGAACTTCTGGCGGATCTCGGCTTCGTTCGACTCCGTGTACGCCGTGGCGCAGCATCTCGGTCGCCGCGGTGTGCCGCAGTGCGTGCGCACCCTTGACGGGCGTCACGACGCCAGCCCGCTTCATAATGCGCCTGACCACCGAAGAGACGCCGTCGCCGTTCCGGAACGGGCGGCTGGGCGCGATCGTGCTCAGGAACACGCGATCGCTTCGACAGCACGACGCTCGACATTCGAGATAGGCAGCGATCGCATCCCCGACGTCCTGGGGCAGCGGCAAGCGAACCTCATAGCGCGACTTGCCCGTGACCCGCAGCGAACCCGCCTGCCACTCGATATCGATGAGACGGAGCTGTGCCACGTCGCCGGCCCGCAGGCCGAGGCGAGCCAACAGCAGTACGATGGCGCGATCCCGCCGGCGCCCGCCGGCGTCACCATCGCAGGCAGCAATCAACCGGCTGACCTGTTCGCCCGACAGATATCGCGGCATCTCGGCAAGCTGCCAATGGGCGTAGGCCGGAACGGCATTGTCGAGACCGGCCCGGCAGTGCTCTTGAACGGCGAGGTAGCGCAAGAATGCCCGCAGGCTCGTGGTCATCTTCTCGATGGTGCCGCGCCCGCATGTGCTCGCGCGCTTCATGAAGTGGCCGCGGACATCGGTGGGGCTCCAATGCGTCGGGTCCGTTCCAAGTGCTGCCATAATGCTGGCTGCATCGCGCGCGTAGAGTCTTATGGTCGCATCGGATGCCCCGCAATGCTTGCTGAGCCATGCTTTAAAGCCGACGACCAACTGCGGTTCGGCAGGCCGCATCGCCGCGACCGCGGGCTTGCACACGCCTATTTCTTCGAGGTGCGACGGAAGAGCCTTGCGCCGTAGATGGTGTGATGGTTGCGGCGGCCTCCCCTGGCGCGCGGACATCGGCACGTTCGCAGATGCTGTTCGAACGCCGCCAAATCGATGTCGCTCACGCTTGCATCGCGCTCTGCCATGACATGGCCGACATGAGCTGCCGCCCGCAGATAGCGCACGGCCGTCTCGGAGCCATAGCCCTGCCGTTCGAGCGCTGCGGCGAAGCCATCTAGATATGGCCTGCTCGGCCCGCTGCGCAGATGCCCCAGCATCTTCGACGCAGAGAAGTAGGTCTCCAACATGTTCGTCCCACGCATCGCTTGTGATCGGCCATCAGTGGCCGAGCAGACGGGGCACCACCGGCGCCATGTTATGAAGAGTGAGAGATCGACGATTCACAGGAAAATACTGACACCGCGGCCGCCAGCTCCCCATTACTGGATCTGCCCATAAGGCAGGAGTTGTAGGCGATGCGCCACTGGCCGCAGTCCTCGCAGGCCTCGACATGCCCGCCAAGCGCCGCGGTACGGCAGTGCTCGATGGCCGACATGACCTTGAGCTGGGTGAGGCTCAGGTGACCGGCATGGGCGGCCCGATAGGCAGGCCCGGCTGCACGGAGGATGTCGGCGACCTCGACCGAGGTGTGCACGGCTCAGCCGTCGGGCGAGATCTCTCCCGGCTTGAACAGCCCGAGCTTGTCGAGCGGGCTCGTCACCGCCCGCACCGTGCGGGTCGCGACCTTGGCGTAGAGAGCCGTGTTGTTAAGCTTGGCGTGCCCGAGCAGGACCTGGATGATCCGTATGTCGGTGCCGTCCTCCAGAAGGTGGGTGGCGAAGCTGTGGCGCAGCGTGTGCGGCCCGACCCGCTTAGCGATGTCGGCGGCCTGCGCCGCCTCGACGACGATGCGATGGAGCTGCCGCGTGCTGATCGGCTTCATCGCGTGCTGTCCGGGGAACAGCCAGCCGTCGCGATGCATCACACCCTGCTGCCGCCCGACCCTCCACCACTGCCGCAGAAGTGCGAGCAGGTCCTCCGACAGCATGGCGTTGCGATAGCGCCCACCCTTGCCGCGCTCGACACGCAGCAGCATGCGCTCGCTGTCGACGTCGGCGACCTTCAGCATCGCTACCTCCGCGACGCGCAGGCCCGCGCCATAAGCGACCGACAATGCGGCCTGGTGCTTGAGGCAGGTTGTGGCGTTGAGCAAGCGGGCCACCTCGTCGCGGCTGAGCACCACGGGCAGCTTGCGCGGATGCGCCAGCCGGACGAGCCTGCGCGCTAGGTCCGGGCAGTCGAGCGTGTGAGTGAAGAAGAAGCGCAGCGCCGACACGATGCTGTTCATGGTCGGAACGGGAACGCCGTTCTCCTGCTGCTCGATCTGGAACCGGCGCAGGTCGTCGGCGGTAGGCCAGCAGCGTTCGCACCAGCATCTCGCCATCGATTCTGTCGGTCTTGACGCGACGCTTGCGCCGCGAGACCGCGATCGAGGCCGGATCGACGACGTGGCTTTCGATCCCCTCGGCTTCGAGCACACGATGGATCCAAAACCCATCCAGCCCGGCCTCCTGGATGACGACCAACGGAAAGCGCTGACCCGCCCGTGCCTGAGCCTTCCGTTGCAGCTCGGCAAAGCGAGCGAGCATTCCGGCAACGTCGCCTGCTGGCACCGTGAACTTCGAAAGCTTCTCGCCATTTCCCGGCGACAGCGACGTCACCAGCCACTTCGACTGGCTGAGTTCAAGCGAGACGAAAATCGCGCTAAGGTCGACGCGAACAGCGGATGGCGCTTCGGAATGGTGCTGCATTAGGCATGTCGGTCTCCAGAGTTGGTTTTTCAGCGAGAACACTCTGGCAGAGCGCCGCCCGCTGTTCACCTCCTCATAGGATCTTAAATTCCTTCGGCTCATCGACCGCAGCACGCCCAAGGGCTTCGACCTGCACCTGATCGCAGACAACTATGCCACCCATAAACACCCGACGGTCAAGGCTTGGCTGGCCAAGCATCCCCAGTTCCACATGCATTTCACCCCCACTTCGGCGTCCTGGTGTCTCAATCAAGTCAAACGCTTATTCGGCTTGATCACAAGCGACCGCATCCAGTGTGGCGTATTCAAGAGTGTCGCCGAGCTCGAAGGTGCAATTCAAGACTAACTCGATCATCACAACACCGATCCGAAGCCCTTCGTTTGGACAAAATCCGCTACCCACATTCTTGAAAAGGTCGCCTGCGGGCGACAGGCGTTGGAGTCACAACACTAGAAGCGTTGTGAGCTTCGTGCTACATAAAGGCAAATTCTGTAGCGCGAAGGTTTCATATGCCTACTCCCCATCAACCATCGGCAGCCGTCAGGCGAGCTCTGCGAAAGCTCGGTGCGGATATCCAGGATGCTCGTCGCCGACGTAAGCTGCCGATGGCTGTCGTGGCAGAGCGAGCGTTTACCTCTCGCTCGACGCTGCAAAAGATCGAGGCGGGCGACACGAATGTCAGCATCGGAATTTATGCGGGCGTCCTCCAGGCATTAGGCCTCCTCGACGGGTTGACCCAGGTTGCTGACATCCGTAACGACAGTGTCGGCCAGGCGCTTGCCAGTGCCGATCTGCCGAAGCGCGTTCGCCTGAAGCTCGCGTCAGGATCGTCTCGCGATGGCTGACTTCGAGGTTCATATCTACCTTGCTGGGGATACCCGCAAAATTGGACTGGCGCGGAGCAATCGCATCCGCGGCTCTGAGACTATACTGTTCGAGTATGACGATGGCTGGCTGAAGGACCCTGATCGCTTCTCGCTGGAGCCCGCGCTCGCATTGACCCGCGGGGCATTCGCTCCGCCGGCAGGATTGGCAACGTTCGGGTCGATCGGCGACTCTGCTCCCGACACATGGGGGCGGCGGCTCATGCAACGCGCGGAGCGTCGCAGCGCGGAACGCGAGGCGCGAGCTGTCCGCACACTTGCCGAAAGCGATTACCTGCTGGGTGTCGCCGACGAAACTCGTCTCGGCGCGCTTCGATTCCGGTGGGTCGGGGAGGAGGTCTTCCAGGCTCCCATCCAAACTGGCGTCCCGGCCGTCATCGAGCTTGGTCGGCTTCTGCAGATCACCGAGCGCATTCTGCGTGATGAAGAGACAGACGAAGACCTGCAGCTCATTTTCGCTCCCGGTTCGTCATTGGGCGGCGCACGACCGAAAGCTTCGGTCGTCGATCAGCATGGCCATCTTTCCATCGCTAAGTTTCCGAAAGAGACCGACGAATACAGCATGGAGACCTGGGAGGAGATCGCCCTCCGGCTTGCTGACCAGGCCGGTATCGCAACCCCGAGACACGAGCTGATAGAAGTGGCCGGTAAAGCCGTCATGTTGTCTAGACGCTTCGACCGCAACGGCGCCAGCCGCATTCCGTTTCTGTCAGCGATGGCGATGATGGGTGCCAGGGATGGCGAGCGCGGCAGTTATCCCGAAATTGTCGATGCACTCGCGGAGCACGGAGCGCAAGGGAAGACCGACGCGCACGCTCTCTATCGGCGCGTGGTTTTCAACGTGCTGATCTCCAACGTCGACGATCATCTGCGCAACCACGGATTTCTATGGTTGGGCAGAGCCGGCTGGTCGCTGTCGCCGGCCTACGATCTCAACCCCGTTCCGACCGATCTCAAAGCTCGGGTGCTGACCACCAATATCGATCTCGACGAAGGCACCTGCTCGCTCGACCTCCTGGAGGCTGCATCGGAATATTTTGCGCTCTCGCTGGGCCAGGCACGAACCATCATCAAGGAGGTGGCGACCGTCACGGCGACCTGGCGTGAGACTGCCAAGGCGGTTGGCGCGCGGAATAGCGAAATCAATCGTATGGCCAGTGCATTCGAGCATGACGACCTAAAGCGAGCGTCTGCGCTGGAATGAAGGCAGCGGCCTAAATTTAACCGGGTTATTTTCAAACGAGTCCACGCCCTTGCTGTCAGCCGCCCGCAAGCCGAAAATGCCCTCGCCGGCCCTTATCGCCTTCTTCGACCGTCCCGCCCCGGACTAGTCGCCGCAAGACCCTCAGAACATCCCACGGGATCTCATCGATATCGATGGCGATATCCGAGCCGCTGCGATAGGTCGCCTCATCCAGTGCGGCGATGACCTTGGCTTCGAGGCGACCGTCATAGGACGGTTCTTCATTGCCGTATTCGAAGCGCCCGCACCACACGATATGATCACGCCAGACGATGAAATGGCTGCGGCAGCCGTCCTCGCGCCATATCGACGGATAAAGCGTGCAACGCTCGTCTCGGACCGTCAGAGACCATGCCTTGCCCGCTCGAGGATCAAGGTTGACGACCAGGGTGTCACCGCACCCGTCTGGGCATCTTATCAACAGCGAACGGGGGCGGGTGCGGATGACGGCGGCGGTATCGCCCGGGTGTTCGAGCAAGGCTTCGGTATCATCACGATATTCGCCCGTTCCGCGCCAGCGGATTTTGCGCGCAGGCGAAGTCATGGCGTGCCTCCGCAAAGGTCGGCAACAAGATGGGCGGCGATCCGGTAGCCCCTTGCGCGGCGACCGCGGTCGGCATCGGGGCCATCCGCCCATTGGCAGCGCCGCAGAAGCTGCACGGCGACGGCGGTCTGATATTCGCCGGGGCAGGTCTGAATGGCGATCCCCATCGTGCGTATTTGGCGGACGACCGCTTCAATCCAGGCAAAGCGCGTTGCCGGGCGAGCAGGCCCCGGGGGATGGCGAAAGGCTGCCGGCGCATAGATCCTTTCGATCACTGTGGCCCATTCCGGATCATCATAGCGGTGTTGGTCGACGTCGGGCGGAACCTCGAATGCCAGCCAGGCTTCGAGTGCTGCAAGATCTGCGGTCAAGGGGCCAAGCGTCACCGAAGCCAGATCGATCAGGATGGCACTCGATCCGCGCACCCGTACATTATCGCCATGCAGATCGCCATGAATCGGGGCTTGACGATAGGTCTGCTCGAGTGATGCAAGAGCGGTCCATAACATCTCCGGTGTCTCGAAGACCCCGGCCTCGGTGGCGCGCTCAACGTAACAAGGATCAATCCGATCCGGGTCCCATAAGCCAATATTCCTGAGGGCAACCGCTACGGCAACTTTGACCGGATCGCTTGCATAACCTTGGTCGCGCCAGCCGCCCAAGGTTTCGTCCAAGAGGGCGGTGATGGCCGGTCCTGCGACATTGCGCCGGGCAAGCGTCCAGAGCGATTCCGAGCGGTCAACGAAACTGCCGACGAGAAGACTGCGCTGGCTGCCGTGGATCAGTTCATCGATATTGGGACGCAGTCCGAAGGGGATGAAGCGCTCCGCGAAATTCCGATAATTGTCGTGTTCTTGCGCGATCTTATCGCGTCGGTCGAGCTTTGCGAATGCTGGTTGCGGCCAGGCACCGATGTTGGAACGGTCGACGATCATATGGACGGCAAAGACGCGCGCCGCCGAGCGCCCGCCACCCAGCTCGACAAGCGTGATCCTGCTGCATTGAGGAAAGGCCCGTTTGAACAGGATCTTGTCGGCTTCGCGCAACGGCTCGCGGTCATCAGCCGTGCTGATGTCCAGGTCTAGGCGCGGTATCTTGCCCGCATCGTAGCGGGCGATCACTTCGGCGATGGCGGGCGCTTGAGGCGCGGTATGCAGGCCGACGGAAGGCAGGCCGGCAAGCGTTCCCAGACGATCCTGGATACGGCCCGTCGCGGCATCGTCGGGGGCAATCACATCGACGCGCAAACCGTGATCCACAAGCTGCAGGGCGTCGCGTCCGATCGCCTTGAGGAGTTCGTCTTCCTGCCGCCCATTGACGTTGACGACGACGGCACGTGCGAAGCCGGCCTTCAGGAGCAGCGATGTCGGATCACATCGTTCTATGATGCAACGGCGATTGCCAAACTCGCGCATCATCAGTGCGCCAGGCGCTTCACCGATCCACAGCACGTTGCGGCGTTCGTCAAACATGGTGTGCTCCTGCGGGACGGGCAGCGGCCAACTTGGCCCATGGCCGAGCGCGCCGGACGGTGAACAGACGATGCAGCCGCAGCGCTGGGCGGCGGCCGTTGGCCTCACCGTGCCGCGCACGCCGTCATAATATTGGAAGCGGCTTTGCGCGGGCATGGCCGTGACGGCTCCGAGGAACATTGTGACCGCAAGCGAGGCGACCGTCGAATTGATGGAAACGACCGCGGGCTGGGGAATATGTGCGCCGAGCACATAGGGATCGGCTGCGCGTTGCGCCGGGGTGAGCATCTCACGGCGGATCTGTTCGCCGTTCAAGGCACCGGTGCAGATGAGGCACGGCAGACCGGGCGCCAGCATTTGTACCCGGCCGGTCATGTGCGAGACCAGACCGTCGGCAACCGTCAGACTGACGCCGAGATCGATGGCCGGCACGAGATACTGGTAGGCGGCCTGACCGACGACGGCGCGGCTGGCATGCGAATCCGTACACAGGAAGACGAAATCGAAGCCGCCGATCAGACCTGCGACTGGACCGTCGACGATATCGCCGACAATGCCCTGCACAGCCGCCTTCGGATTGACGGCAAGTATGGCCCGGCGCGCGACATCGACCTTCGGCGTGCCGATATCTGCTGCCGTCGCCCCGATTAGCCGATTGAGGTTGGTCGCCTCGACGCTGTCGGGATCGACGATCGTCACGTTTTCGGCTCCGAGATAGGCGAGCTGCTGCACCGTCGCCGATCCCGTGCCGCCGGCGCCGACAACCAGGATTTTCAGCCTTGCGATCATCTGCTGGCCGTCCCGGCCAAAGGCGCGGATCTGCCGATCGTGGCGCAGATCGCTGTCCTGGAAGCCTCCCGCCGCGTCGCTCAGCAACGTCAGCCCGGTTCCGACCTCCCAGACGTCGATGGGCGTCTGCAGGCCGAGGCGGCGGGCGCTCAGCCCTTGCGGTCCGATCACCATTGCCAATGGTCTTGCCTGCGGGGCACGCCGGTCGAAAAAGGCCTTCATCTCCTTTTCGCCGGCATCGTCGATCGGCGAAAAGACAGGCCTCCCGGCGGCGTGCGGATGTGTATGGATCATGACTGGGCTGAGGCGCTCGGCGCGCGCTCGATTCGCAATGTCAACCAGGACGGCGGGGTGAAGGCAGACTGAGGTCGAGGTCCGGCTCACATAGGCCGACTGGTCGACCGGCGAGGCTTCGGCCAGCACCCAGCTTTCGGTAATCGGGTCGAAATGGGCGTAGCCAATTGCGCAGGCCTCGGCGGCGGTTGCCGCCAGCAGATCGTCGGCCAGGCTCCTGCAGGTCCCTTGCAGCGTGCGAAGTCCGCTCATTGGATCCTCCGTAGCCGATCGATGATGGTGTTCATCCAGCCCGACAGCGTGTCGCGGTTTGCGTCCCATGGCGTTGTCAGATGCCATGAAAACCACAGCCCGCTTTCAGTGGTTTCCGGGATCGCATTGTCTGAGGCCGCATTCTGCGGCAGGTTGCCTGAGGAAAGCCTGAGATTATTGTCCGCCCAGAAGCAGTCCAGGGCGGCGTAAGGATAGGCCACCGGAACCAGAAAACGGATCGTGGTCTGCCCTGCCGACCAACCTTCGGGAAGCAGGATGACCGGTACGCTCACGAGCGTCGTTCCGCTCGGCAAAAGACGTTTTTCGGCGGCTGAAAAGCGCGCCCGGAGATCGTCAAATTGACGTTCGAGGATCGTGCTCATCAGCCAAAATTCGCCTTCGGGACAGAGGAGAAGCGGCGTGCAGGCGTCACATCGAGATCGACGATCTCGTCGTCTGCGATGATGCGGTCCGGATCGTCGCCATGGCCTTCCAGCATAAGATCGTGTTCGGGGTTCCAGCCCGAAACGCGTGCCTTGATCTGCAGACCGGTCAGCTGTGGCTGGTCGGTTTCGTACTTCTGGCCATTGACGAAGAAGTGATAGGTCTTCGGACGCGGCGCGGTGATGAAGCGCTCGACGTCATCGCGCGTGAGGTCGACGGCTTCGCCTTCCTTGATCAGGCGGTCGGTGCCGCCGCGAACCTCGAGAAAAACCGCCTCATTGTCTGACGCGCCGCTGAACAGCCGCAGCGCCGCCTCGTTGATCGTTTCGAGACCCCATTTGATTTCCCGGTTGTTGGCAAAGAGGCGGAAGATACGGTCACCGGTAAAGGCGATGAAACGTTCCGTGCCCTTGGCGCGCAGATCGAAGGTTTCGTCGAGACGGACATCTTCGAAGTCACCCGTTTGAAGAATGGCATAGAGGCTATAGACCTCGGGCGGCGCAAGCTTGCCGGCGCCCAGAATCTGGCGGCCCAGTGGCACGGGGTCGGAAAGCGCGATCGGCTTGAAGACGATACCGTCGACGGCGAGTTCGGCGGGATGGCCCTTGTTGGTACCGTTATCTTGCATCGGAATTGATCCTCATGATTGTCACCGCGGTCTGCTGTGACGTGCACTGGATCAATCCCTGCGAGGAACGATAACCGGAAAGGTCAGGCGAAATTTTTTTCGAATGTTCCGCCTGGCACGGTTCCGCACATAAAAAACGCCGGGCATTTCGGACAGCTGCGCGGCGATGTCTTGGTCGGAAATTGGCCGGACAGTATGGCGGCGATATTGGCCTCGAGCTTGCGCCGCCGCGTGTCGAGCGGCCCATCCTTCAGGCTGAGCCGCTCGCGGGCTGCGTCGGAAAGAAACAGGATTTCGGCGCCGCAGCCAGGTGCCTGATCGTTGACGGCAAGGAGCGTTGCCATGACGGCAGCGCCTTCCATCGCCGTCGTGCGCCTGTGGCCTGTCTGGACCTGCCGCAATTCCCTCAGCTCGCCGGCGGCATCCGTCTGCGCATAGTCGATTTCGATTTCGATCGTTGCCCCGGCGAGCGTAAAGGACAGGCGGTGCGCCGGGACGATGGGCTTGCCGTCGTTCATGGCGACGAAATGCCTGACGAGTTCGCCGGCAAGGCGGCGATAGGCCGGCGCGGCCGGCAATGCAGCAAGAGGCGAGGCCGACCAGAGACGTTCGACGATCTCATCCGGACCGGCCGCCTCCGCGGCGATGGTGCCGGTGGCGATCAGCTCGCGGACCGCCTGGCGGACGATCTCGTGCATGTCCTCATAGGCAGTCGTGGTGCGCCGGCCGCCGAGTTTGAGGATATGGGTATAAAAGAAACGGCGCGCACAGCGCTCGTAGAGGGCAAGCTCGCTCTGCCGGAAGAGGGGCTGTCCGCGATAGATCATCGCGATCGACGGGTTGTCGGGCGGCAGATTGAAGCTGGACGGTGTAACGTAGAGCCGAGACAGGCCGAATCCGAGCCGGGCGACGAAGGGGGAGGGCTGTCGCTCGGACTTTTTCGTGCGGCCGGGCGCATAGACGAGGAGCCGATCGCGCGCCCGCGACAGGGCCACATAAAACAGGCACTGCTGCTCCTGCATATGCTCGCGTTCGGCGAAACTTTCGCCGTCAAGGTCCGATCCTTCGATCATGCCGTCCGGCGGCGGACAGGCTGGCGCGGCGGCGTTGCGCGGCAAGGTACCCTTCGCCATACCGGGGATGTGTACGACGCGAAACTCAAGGCCCTTGCTCGCATGCATGGTCATCAACCGCATCGCGTCGATGGCGCCTGCCGCCTGCGGAATATGTCTCAGGTCCCGGTCGTCGGAGAGCCGCACAAGCCGGCGGATCCTCTCGAGCAGGGCGGGAATGGCCCCGCTGCGGCCTGCGGGCTGGGCCCGCACGAAATTTATCAACTGCCAAAGGGCGATCCCTTTTGCGCGCGCCTGCATGTTGCCAGCGCCGGCAATCTGTGCCGCCACACGGCTGCGGTCGAGCAACAATTGCGCCAGGGTATCCCAGGGCGGAGAATTACCGTCGAAGCCGGCAAGCAAGGAGGAATAGGCGGCAACGGCCGCCGCTGCCGGCTCGCTGAGGCCGGCAGGCGGGTGTTTTATCCAATCGAGTGGCCTGGCCGTGTCGTTGTTGAGCGCTTCATTGAAACGACCAAGATCGCCAAGCGGTATCGTCAGCCCCGGTGTGGCGAACTCGCGCGCAAGCGCCATGGCGCGCCGGTCGATCAACAGCGAAATCCATGCCAAAAGATCCTTCACCTCCGGCCGCTCAAACAGGCTGCCAAGATAGAGGATGGGAATGCCCCTGGCCTCGAGGCCGGCGCCGATCTTGGCGAGCCGGTCGTTGCCGCTGCACAAGAGCGCTTGGTCGCGGAAGGCATGACCGGCATTGCGCATTTCCAGGATGCCGTCGGCGAGAGCGTCAATTTCCCTTTCGGTGTCGCCGTCGACGGAGCGGAATTCGACCGGATTGCCGCTGGTCCCGCGGTTCGATTTCAGCGCCACGGGCGTGGCCCCTTCGATCTGCATGCCGGCCGCGAAGGCCTGGTAGCTGTCGACGATCTCGCCCACCGAGCGATAGTTCACATCCAGCTGATCGCGGCTGCCGCCCTTGAAATCCTGCGTCTCGAAACGGGAAAGGTTGAAGGACGATGCGCCCCGGAAGCGATAGATCGATTGCCGGACATCGCCGACGCACCAGAGGTTGCGACCACCCGGGCTCAATTGCTGCAGGAGCCCCACGCTTGCCCGGTTCACATCCTGATATTCGTCGACAAGGATATGGCCGATATCGGCGGCGACGGCGCGCGCGATCTCGGGGCGCGTCTCAAGCAGATGCGTCGGCAGGGCGACGAGATCGCCAAAATCGACGCAGTCGAGCGATCTCTTCAGGTCGTTGTAGCTTTCATACACGCGCGCGACTTCGCGGGCCCGGTCAGCCAGACGCGCCGTCCGAAGCGGCCAACTTATCGACGAGAGCGGCATAATCTGGTGCAAGCACGACCTCATCCTGCGCCCGGGAGATCGCAGACAGGAGATCGCGCAGCTTGTCGGTCGGATCGGAGAGATCCCGGTAGTGGGCAAGATCGAGACCGGCGACCCTGTCGAGCATAAGGTCGATGGCTTCGGTGCGATCGAGTAGCCGTGGTTCGCGAGCAAACCCGAGCTCCCTATGATAGCTGCGCACCAGATTGAGGCCATAGGCATGGAACGTGCCGATCCACATGGCCGCTGCCGCTTGCGGGGCACGCTTTGCGATACGCTCCGACAATTCGCCGGCCGCTTTGTTGGAATAGGTCAGGACGACGATGGTGCGCGGGTCGACCGCATCCTTGTCGATGAGGTCGCAGATGCGGCCGACTAGCGTCTTCGTCTTGCCCGTACCCGGGCCCGCCTCGAGCAGAAAGGCACCCCTCTCCGGCGTCCTGTCTGAGCTCGACCGACGGCAGGAGCAGCGCGTCCAGCAATTGCTGGGCAACCGCGCCATAGGGTGCGCCCAGCTTCGCCGCTATGGCGTTCGCGCTCATGCCCGCCAGGTGTTGCTCACGCAGGAAAGCGCGCGGCATCAGCAGCTCGCGCGAAAAGAGGTCCATCTGCACCTCGCGACGCGACTTGCGGCTATAATCGGCGACGCGCTCTTCGCCATCTGGCGCCGCCTCGACCGAACGGGCCGGATCTGGGTCGCGCGCCTGGTCGGGCAATCGCGCGTCACCGAGGGTGGCATGGCCGATTTCGTGGCCGATAAGGAAGGCGTTCATGAACGCATTGCCGGTGTCTTCATGCAGGATGCTATGGCTGTGCGGATCGTAGCTCGCACGTGCTTGGGCCAGAAGCGCGCTGCCCGGTTTCAAACCGGTTATGTCGACGATGCCACAGCGATCGGCGGCCGCTTCCACCAGCGCCAGCGGATCCCAGGGATCGATGCCTTGTTCAACCAGACGGGCGTGGATCCTTGCGGCCTCCTGACGGCCGAGTTCGACCGTATCCATCCTACTCCTCGTCGAGAAGAAGTTCTGCAATGCGTTCTGGGGAGACATTAGCCTCCTCCAGCACCGCCTTGAAACTCAGCTTGTCGCTTGCCGCCCCAGGCTTGCCGTCCGACTTGTACTGGACCCCGCGCGACAGGCTCGGAGCAGCGGAAAGATGGTCCGCAAGCTCCTGGATGCCGACATTCAGCCCGGCGGCGAACTTTTCCAGGAAGGACAGCGGCACGCTCCCGAGCGTTACCAATCGATCGCGAAAGGCGTTGATGACGGGGCCGGGAATGCCGAGAGTCTCGCGGAGCGCGGCATAAGCCGAACGATCAAGGCCCTCAAAGGGACTGGTCCGGGACGAGCCGGTAGGGGTGATGTTGGCAATCCATCGTTCGGTGGCCGCGTCGATGGGAGTGCCCTGTTCAACGCTCTGCAACAAGAGCAGTTCATGGGCGAGCGCGACGAAATCGTGCGTATTCTGCGGATAGCGCTGACAGTAGAGGCCGAGCGCGACGGGATCCTTGCGGAAATCGACGGCGAAGCTCGTCAGCAATGTCTCAGGGGTCGGCTGATCGTTGCTCATTTGTCATCTCCGAGGCCGAGCGCCTGTCGCAATGCAGCAATAGCCCGCTTGCGGCGATTGTGCACGGTGCGCGGATCGCAATGCAAGAGGCCGCTGATTGACGCAATATCGGGATCGCTCGACTGGCTCGGGATATTTGCAAGCGTCATGGTGATGACCTCCTTTTGTTCCTGTGGCAAAGCGTCAATCGCCGCCAGTAGCCGAGGCCGGAAAATAGGATCTGAAAGAATTGCATCATCGGCACCATTTGCAGGCGCGCCGGTCCTCTGAGCCGACACGACGAGGGTCCCGCTGTCGTCATCGACTTCGATCGGGGTCTCGCGTTCGGCGCGAACGGAGACACGCCTGCGAGCGCTCAGCCGAAGCTTGGCGATCGCCTCGTCGAAATGGACCTCGTAGAAATCGAGACGGTCGCCGCCACTGCGATCAAGGGTGACGAGCAGACGAATACGGTCGAGCGCCGCATCGTTGATGTCTTTCGTGGCCGCATCGACCAGAACCTTGCTGTCGACCGTGCGTTCGGCGCGCGGCAAGGCGCGCGCGATGCGCCGGAGAAAAAGCACAAACAACCGGTTGAACCTTGCGTCATTATTGTCTGACCGCGTCGCCCTCATCCTGTGGACCAGCGATTCTGAGCGTATATAGCCGGGGTTCGAGCGGTCCGAAATTTCGCAACGCGCAATAAGCTCGTCGAACCCAAGCGTTTCAAGTCCGGCAAGCTCGGCCTCGACCTCGGTCATTCTCGTATATTTGCTGAGCGGCGGAATGGTCCGCGGGTTCATTTGGTCGGCTCCGCGTCAAAATTCGATTCGAATCACATTTGGAGAATCCAACATCTTTAAGTTGATGTCGAGCGGGGCGCCGGACCTAAAATGGACAAGGCCTCCTGAAGGCGACTCTCGTGGTCGATGAGCCGGACTATGACTCCCCCCAGACTTTCAAAGAAAATGTCTTAAAAGTTCACTTTGTCTCCAAGACTGGTCTTCTTAAAGTTGAGAAACGCCGCTAGTCTTCCCGCTAGGGGGAGACAGCAATGCAGACTTTCGAAAGTGGTACAGAGCAACAAGAAGCCGACAAACCTGACAATCCTGCCATTGTTGTCGATGTTGCGGCCAGCTTCACCTACGCATCTTACCAAAATGCCATCCCGGTCCTCCGATCGATTCTGATTGAGAATAATACTGATAGGCACATTGAAAACTGCCGCCTCGATCTGACGTCTTCGCCTTCGTTTCTAAGGCCGAAATCATGGATAGTTGATCGTCTGATGCCGGGCGATCGGCTTCCGCTGATCGACCGAAAGGTCGAATTCGACGCCGGCTATCTCTCGGGCCTAAATGAGGCAGAGCGCGGTGAGATCACGCTGCGCCTATCCACGGGTGGAGAGATTTTGGGCGAACGGCGCCTTCCCGTCAGACTGCTTGCGCGGGACGAATGGGGAGGCGTTGCCGATATGGTGCAACTGCTGCCAGCCTTCGTCATGCCGAACGATCCCGGAGTGGCTCAAATCCTGCGGACGGCAGCAGAAAGGCTTGCTGCGCATGGCTATCCAGGCGGATTGGACGGTTACCAGTCACAGGATCCCCAGCGCGCTTATATGCTGGCTGCAGCTATCTATTCAGCCGTTGCCGGGATGGGATTGCACTACGCCGAACCGCCGGTAAGTTTCGAGAGCCGCGGTCAGAAGATTCGGCGTCCCAGCACAATTGCCGAGGAGCGGCTGGCGACCTGTCTCGATACTACCCTTCTTTTTGCCGCCGGGCTGGAAGCAGCCGGATTGCACCCGGTCGTCTTGATGTTCGATGGGCATGCGGCAGCGGGTGTATGGCTGGCCAAGAGAACCTTCGCGCATGCGGTCGAGGCGGATCAGATGGAGGTCCGGAAGGCCCTGGCATCACGCGAGTTGATAGTGTTCGAAACGACTGGCGTGACGCATCGCCCCGCCATGACCTTGGAAAGCGCACAGCGCGTCATGGACAGCCGTCTCGGGGAGGGGGAAGCTCACGCGTTCGTTGCGGCGGTCGACATTAGGCGATCGCGAAGCGGCGGGGTCATGCCACTCGCCTCACATGAGCCGGTCCGGCGCAATGTTCTCGATGACGATATAATACCCGTTGCGGATCTGCCACTTCCCTCAGCTCCCAGTTTTGGCGAGTTACCGGCCGAGACCATCGAGGTCAAACCGACCACCGCCGCCGGCCGCATCGACCGATGGCAGAAGAAGCTGTTGGACCTTACTCTTCGCAATCGGCTCCTCAACTTCCCGGAATCGAAGAAGACGATTCCGTTTCTCTGCACTGACGTCGCCTATCTCGAAGACCGACTCGCGAATGGGGCTGCAGTACGGATCATTTCATTGCCCGAACAGAACCCACTCGGCGAACGGGACGCGGCGCTCTATCGTGACGTGCACGGCCGCGATCTTCAGCGCAATTTTGCTGCCGAAGCTCTACTTAGGGACGAGCTACCGTCGCCACTGGACACTCACCAGCTCGAGGCCCGGTTGATCGACCTGTACAGGCAGGTCCGTAATGATTTTGCTGAGGGCGGAGCGAACACCCTCTTTCTTGCCGTCGGCTTCTTGCGGTGGAAGAAGAAACCGGAGGATGAGCGCAGCTATCGAGCGCCGCTTTTGTTGGTTCCGGTAAAGCTTGAGCGCCGCAGTGCCAGTTCGCGCTTCACGATCCGCTTTCATGAGGATGAGCCCCGCTTCAATGCGACCCTTCTGCAATTCCTGGAACAGGATTTCGACCTGACGCTTCCCCAGTTCGGCGGCGATCTGCCGCTCGATGACAATGGGGTCGATGTGCCACGTCTTCTCGCTATGATGCGGCAGGCGGTCCGTGACGTGCCCGGCATGGAGGTTGTGGACGAGACTGCGTTGTCGACCTTCTCCTTTGCGAAATTCCTCATGTGGAAGGATCTCGTCGAACGTACCGAGGCGCTTCGCGAGAACCGGGTGGTTCGCCATCTGATCGATACGCCGGAGGAAGCCTTCCAAGAAAGCGGAGGACAATCGGCGTTCCGCGACGAACGTGAGCTCGATCACGCTTATGCGCCGGCGGATATCATTTGCCTTCTTCCTTCAGATTCTTCACAGACAGCGGCAAGCCTCGCGGCTGCCGAAGGGAGGGACTTCGTCATTGTCGGTCCCCCCGGTACTGGCAAGAGCCAGACCATCGCGAACATGATCGCGAACTGCCTTGCGGTGGGGAAAACGGTTCTGTTCGTCGCTGAAAAGACGGCTGCACTCGACGTTGTCTATCGTCGGTTACGAACGCATGGCCTCGGAGATCACTGCATCGAATTGCACTCGCACAAGACTGATCGCCGACATTTCCTTGGACAGCTCAAGGCAGCCTGGGAGCATGGCGGTCGGACCGATGCGTCCGAGTGGGTCGCGATCAACGAGCGTCTTCGATTGCGCCGCGACGAGCTCAACGCTTACGTCGAGGCTTTGCACAATCGTTATCCCAACGGATGGACGCCTTATCTGGCATTGGGAATCGCTCTTAAGGCTGTGGAAGCTCCGGCACCAACCTTGTCATGGTTAGAACGGGACGCTCATGACGCGCAGACGCTACGCGAGCTTGAAGACCTTGCGGGCGAACTCGGCCTCGTCTTCGCATCGGTCCAGCGGCAGCCAGCACTGGACCTTGTCAGGGTTGGCGAATGGAGTTCCGGCTGGCAGGACGGGTTGTTAGCATCCGCACAGTCGTTGCAGAATGCGATCGATCTGTTGGCCAGCTCAATGGATGCGTGTCTCGCGAGCATCGGCCTGAAGCCGCGGGAACGGTCCTCGCAAGCCGAACTCCAAGGATTGGAAGGTCTTGCGCGAGCACTGCAGAAATGCCGAGGTCGTGACATCACGATCGTATTCGATCGGGACTTCGCGCGATGTGCCGAAGCGCTGGAAAACCTTCGAAATTCTATCGGGGCCTATCGCGAAGCGGAGCGCGGACTCGCAGCATCTTATGGTGCCTCCGCCATCCGCGACCTCGATCCGGACGTGCTGGATCGCCAATGGCGAGAGGCGAATGCTTCGTTTTGGCCGAACGCCATGCTTGGCAAGCGCAAGATTCAAAAGCTACTGCAACGCTATGCGGATAAAGGTACCGCCGAGCCCGAGGGGGACCTCCCACTGTTGCGCCGCATGAAGGATTACCTGTCGGCAATCGACCAGAGTCTGTTGAACGGAAAACCTTTGCCAGTGCGTGGCCTGGGTACTGATGTCGGAGCCGTTGCGGAAATTCTCGAATTGGCGCGAGAGTTTCGTGCCACCATGCTGCTTCCGGGACGTGATCAGGAGGAGATACGATCGGCGCTGCGTATGATCGCGCCATCGCTCCAAGCCGCGGTTGAAAACGATGGCGTCCGGCAGGCGGGAGACAGGCTTCTCGCCGCAGTCGAAGGCTTTAAAGAAGCGCGACAGCGCTTCAGCACGATTGCAGGATGGGACGGCTCGGTTGAGAAGGACGTGGTCGACCTTACGACGCTTAGGGACAAACTTGATGCTCTCATCGGCGCACGACATCTGCTTCGCGATTGGTCAGCCTGGTGCCGGGTCAGAAGCCGCGCACTGCATGCGAACCTGTCCTCTTTGGTCGAACAGATTGAGAATGGGGTGACCCGGCCCAATGAGGCGCGGGCTGCATTTCGCCTCGGCTATGCCAGGTGGTGGCTTCCGAGGGTTCTCGACGCCGACCCTGTTCTGCGGAATTTCCGGCGTTTCCAGCACGAAAATGCAATCCGTGAATTTCGTGAAATAGACGATCTCGTCCGATCACACGCTACCTTGCGTGTCGTCAGTGTGGTCGCTCACGGATTGCCGCCCGTGCAGAGCGTTCCACGCAATTCGGAACTCGGCCTGCTGCGCTACCAGATGGAGTTGCAGCGACCGAGCCAGTCGATACGAGATATGATCGGCAAGATGCCGCAGAACTTTTCAAAGCTCGCACCCTGCATGCTCATGTCGCCGCTCTCCATTGCTCAGTATCTCCCGCCAAACCAGGCGTTGTTTGACGTTGTGATCTTCGATGAGGCGTCGCAGATAACAACCTGGGACGCTGTTGGCGCCATCGCGCGGGCTCGCCAGACTATTATTGTCGGGGATCCGAAGCAGTTGCCGCCGACGAACTTCTTCGGGCGCAACGAGGAAGAGGAGGAAGTCGCCGATCACGAGAAGGATCTGGAGAGCATTCTTGACGAGGCGAAGGCCGCTGGTATTCCGGTCCGCGATTTACGATGGCACTACCGCAGTCGAAGCGAGTCTCTGATCGCTTTCTCAAACCATCACTACTACCAGAACCGTCTGGTAACGTTTCCGTCGCCTGCCGTTGAAGACCGCGCCGTACATCTGCGCAAGGTGCCTAACGGCATTTACGATCGTGGGAAAAGCCGAACCAACCGGATCGAAGCAGAGGCTGTGGCGAAAGAAGCCGTTTCCCGGATGAAGGCGTGGCTGAAACTGCCTGAAAAAGATCGCCCGACGCTTGGGGTGATTACGTTCAACGCGCAGCAACAGTCGCTGATCCTCGATCTCCTCGATGCCGCGCGCCGAGACGATCCGGAACTCGAGTGGTTCTTTGTCGAGGAACGGGTCGAGCCGACGATCGTCAAGAACCTGGAGAACGTGCAGGGCGACGAGCGAGACGTCATCCTTTTTTCGATCACGTTCTGGAAGGATGCCGCTGGCAAGCTGACGATGGATTTCGGCGCGCTCAATCGGGACGGCGGCGAGCGCCGCCTCAATGTTGCTGTGACGCGTGCGCGTCAGGAACTCATCGTCTTCTCGGGTTTTACGGCTGACCAGATCGACCCGACGCGCACCAAGGCGCTCGCTGTACAACATCTGAAGACATTCCTCGACTATGCCGACCGTGGCGCGGTCGCTCTGCCGGCACAGGATATTGGCTCTGTCGGCGGTTTCGAGTCCCCCTTCGAGGAGGCGGTCGCTGCACAATTGGAGCGTCGCGGCTGGCGAGTCGTGCCGCAGGTTGGGATTTCCGGATTTCGGATCGATTTCGGGATTCGCCATCCGGATCTGGCGGGTACCTATCTGGCGGGCGTGGAGTGCGATGGCGCGACCTATCACGGATCGGCCACCGCCAGAGACCGCGACAAGGTGCGTGAACAGGTATTGAGAGGCCTTGGCTGGAACATATTGCGCGTCTGGTCGACCGATTGGTGGTTCGATGCAGCAGGCTGCGCCGAGCGGCTTCATGCCAGCCTCGAAGCTCTCCTCGAGGAGAGCAGGGCGCGCCGCGCTACGGAAACGGAGGATACCGCGACCCGCTGGAACATGGGGCACGAGGTGGAGGGGATTGACGAAATTCATGACGACGAAGCCGCCCCTCCTGTCGAGCAGGCTGCTATTTTGCCTCCAGTAATCGTCGAGACTGTACTCGTCTCTGTGGAGACACCGCCCTCTTCAAGCAAGTTTGAATCGGCGGAAATGCAGCCATCCGCCGCTTCGGTCGGCGACGAAGCATCGAATGGACTGCGATATCGTGTCACAGATCTGTCCAGCTTCCGAGCCGATCCCGATCAGTTCTTCGAATTCGCCTATAGAGATACCCTGCGAGCCATGATCGAAGTGGTCATCGAGACCGAAAGTCCGGTACGCACAGACATACTAGCCCAGCGGATTTCTCGAGCGCACGGTTGGTTGCGTACCGGTGGACGAATCCGAGAGAGGATCGACCTTCATCTCCGCGGTCTCCACACGACCAAGGAGTCGAGCGGCGAGTTCGTCTGGAAGGTGGGAACCGTTTCCGAAATTATTCCATACCGGCAACCAGTCAGCGAGGACGCACGCAGATCGATCGCCGATATTCCGCTTGCGGAACTCGCTTTTGTGGTACTCGACAATTCCGACTTACTGGACCAATTAGATCCAGCGCGAGATCTAGCTCGGCTGCTTGGTGTCGAGCGCCTTGCCGCTGTTTCCCGTGCACGGCTTGACGAAGCGATTTTGAGAGCGCGGCAGCATATTTCAACCGCCCATTCATTCGAGTAGCCATGTTCCGATTTATCCATTCAAGCGACCCCCATCTCGGCAAGCGCTTCGGCAATTTCTCGGGCGACTTGCCCAGTCGATTGCGCGAGGCAAGACACGCAGGCCTCAGTACATTATTGGGACACGGATATACGGTAGCGGCTATTGGCGCAGATCAATGACCCCAAGTTCGTGCCACATCCACTCGAAGCTGTATGTCGCCATGGGGTCCGCGGGTGGGTGCCGGGACGACTGGTTTTCGAGATATTTGAGCCATCCGGCGACCTTCTCACGGCCAGTGGCTGATTTCGCGGCTTGGCGCGGTGTTTTGTTGCCGAGCATGCCGACCGGCTGATCAAGGGTTTCACGATATTGCCGGTCCATGAACTGGTGAACGACCTGCTCGGCAATTTCGGGCGGTATTTCAGACCCGGGCTCTTCCTTTTCGCGTGCCGGCCGCTCGGCCATCATCTGTTCGACCGTGCGGATTTCTGTGAGTGGCGCGCGGACGAGATCCCCGAGAGCCTGTTGGATCAACGTTGTTCCATTTTGCGCGCGTTCGGCCGAGTTGGTCGACAGATGTAGGAACTTTCCCTTTAATTCGATATTTCCCAGCACGCGCGCGCCGTTTTCCATCGTGGTGTCAAAGGACGGTGGACTACGCTTGCGGGCGCCATGCTTTGGCTTTTGCTCAAGCCAGTTCCAGAATTTTGCGTTTTCCTGCGACATGCCGGGAATGGTACTCACCCGTGCGGCAAGATCCTTCTGGGTAACTCCGGAGGCGAGCGGAAACCTGACGTCGTGGAATATGAGCTCATCACCATCGGCGTTCTGCACCGAGGGCAGCCCCATGGCGCGCTCAAGCGCATCGAACAGCCATGAAAGTGTGAACATGGAGGCCGCAGGCTGAAGCTCCTCGTCCTTGATGGCCGGCAGCTTCTTCGCGTTCTTTTTGCCGAACATCTGTCGCAGGCCATCGAACAGCGCATCGGTGGCCTGCGGCGTGAACGGTAAAAGGGCTCCGGCGAACACATTTTTCCCCATGAGAGGCACAATGCGGGCGGCGATCCGGTCCCATTGCTTAAGCGTTTTGGTTGCCGTCCCCTCACTGACGGCGATCGGGTCGCCACCGCGAAGAAGGTCGCGCGCGATGAGCGACTTTCCTAGCTCGATCTCACTGACTTCGTAGAGGCTCATGACGGAAGTGCGCAGCGCCTTCATGTAGGATTTTGCCTGGGCATTTTCCTTCCAGCCGCGACGTTTGAGATACTCGTCAACGATGTTGCCGCCTTCGACTTCGAAGTCCTGGGTCAGGAAATCTTCGAAGGCACAACCCCAGAGTGTCATGGCCCAAACCTCGCCGAGGATTTCGCCAATGTCGTCGAAGTCCATATCGCCGGCATCCAGGACCGGCCCGAAATGGTCGTAAAACACCTCGTCGAAGCATTCGCGCCACTCTTCCCGGGCGAGGAATTTCATCAGACCTTTGAGGTCATGGCTGGTTGGCATGGAAGGTCTCCATATTCTGGCGATGTTCAGCGACGATGCGCGAAACCGTCGGTTCGCTGATGTCGTAAAGTCTCGCCATTTCGGCGCCGCTTTTGCGGCCTTGCAAGACGCTCTCGGCGATTTCCCGACGTTTCTTCGGGTCGAGCTTCTTACGGCGTCCCCCAATTCGTCCTTCGGCACGTGCCTGAGCAAGGCCCGTTGTGGTCCTCTCCCGGATCATGGCGCGTTCGAACTCCGCGAAGGATCCCACCATCTGCATCATCATGCGCCCTGCCGCCGTGGTTGTGTCGATCGCCTCGGTGAGAGACCGGAACCCTGCTCCCGCGTTGGTTATACGATCCATCAGATGCAGGACGTCCTTCAGCGAACGTGACAGGCGATCGAGCTTCCAGACAACGACAGTGTCGCCATCGCGCAGTTGATCGAGCATGCGGTGTAACTCCGGCCGGTCCCAGCGCCCGCCGGACGCCTTTTCTTCAAACATGCGTTTGCAGCCGGCTTCGGACAGTGCACGGGCCTGGGCCTTGTTCGATTGCTCGTCTCCCTTGCTCACGCGGGCGTAGCCGATCAGCATCGAGGTCCTTTCATAAACGACCGTTTGTGCAAGCGCTCTGGCTACACTGGCGAAGCAAGCCGAAAATCCTTTCACAATCCTGTTTCAATATGGCCTCGTAAGGCAAGTAATTTTTGAAAGGATATGGAATGCCGCCGCGATTAGGACAGTATCCTGGCCGTTGACTGAAGCCCCTCAATCTCTCGCCTTTGCCATCGTCCGGCCTGCTGCCACAGCGGCACCAAAGGACGAGAGCGGAACTCATCGAGGAAATCCACCTCATGGATCGCCACAATGCCGCGGGGCGCCAATCGCGCGGCCGCCCGGCGAATCGTGTCGATCGGATCCGGTAGATAGCATAAGACGAAGCGGCCGATGAGGGCGTCGAACTGATTCTCGGCCATGACGGTGTCGACGGCATCGTCGGCCGCCGCATGGAGGAAGCGGACCTGCGCCAGGCCCATTTCCTTTGCCCGTGCCCGCGCAGTGACGAGCGCTTCCTCGCTGCAATCAACGCCCAGTACCGCTCCGGACGGACCGACCAACTCCGCCGCCAGGAGGGACACATCGCCGGGGCCGCAGCCGAGATCGAGCACCCGCATGCCTGGAGCCAACCCGGCTGCGCGAAGCAACCGCTCGGTCATCGGCCGCAGTGCCGCTGCCTGTAGGATCAACCTGTGCATCTCGGGCTCTGAATGTCCCAGAGCGTACTCAGCAAAACGGCTTGAGGAACTCAATGACAATCTCCCGCCGATCATGCGCCAAGCAAGCAGCCTATCATTGATTCGGCTCAGATTTGAATATCATTTCGGATCAGCATGGGTTCTGTGGCGTTGGACGCTGAATGGATGAGGTGATGGTGTCACCGTGACCGCTTGGGTGTTTGAACGTTGTCAGCTGTTTGACAATGTAGGGCATGAAACAATGCGTTGCAGAGTGATCATATTGATCCGCAATGATTTCTTCGGTTGGCATGGCACTTGCTCAGCATTGCCGACCAACTGCGGCGCAAGACGAGGAGAATTTCCATGATCAGCTCACCGAACGTGCGCAATTGAACTCTTCTTCAATTCTGTAGAAGCGGCGGGCGGACTTGCATTCGCCAAGCTTGCGTCGGAGGTCCGCTCACACACATCGGACGTGATCGCAGGCAACGGCAGAAGGGGTTAGGACAAAAGTGAACATTCACATTGCTCGGTACAGGCCCATCAGCGTATCGACCGCAGCCTATGCAAGGATTGCTAAGGGCATGAGTTGCATGCGAAGCACGTGGACCGAGGCTTCAACGCGCCGAAAGGTGGCAACCAACCACCGCCGCACTGTACCTTTACAAGCAAGCCGCACCGAATCCCAAAAATTGCAGTGCCAATGCAGAAACTGACGGATCATGTTGATGCTTCCGCCGGCGATAGTGCGTCCCAGAGCGGAGATCGAAGCGGCCAATGTTGCTCTGGCGAAACGGAACCGGGGACATCGCATGTGACGGCCGGCCGAATGCTCGATGCAATTCGCGATCTGGCTCCTGCCATAATGGCGCGTGCGGCCGATATCGAAGCCAAACGCCGGATGCCATCAGACGTTATCGAGAAGTTACGATCGATCGGAGTGTTCCGCATGTTCGCGCCGCGCAGCCGTGGCGGCTTTGAACTAGATTTACCCTCGGGAATGGAAGTGATCAGCGCTTTGGCTCGGCTCGACGGCTCAGTCGGGTGGACCGCGATGATCGGCAGCGCCTCGGCCATTGTGAGCCCTCGGTTGCCGAGACAGACTTACGATCTGCTGTACCGTGACAAATCGGACGTCATCATAGCTGGCGTCTACTCGCCGGCGGGCACAGCCGAGAGAGTGCCGGGCGGGTGGCGCGTCAACGGCAGCTGGCCGTTCGCCAGCGGTTGCCAAAACGCCGACTGGATGGTGGGTCTTTGTGTCATGTCGGAAGGCGGCAAGCCACTTCGTGGGCTCTCAGGGGATGCCGGGCCACCCTTAGTCCGGTGTGTCGCATTGCCGGCGTCGGCTTGGCTGATCGAAGACACTTGGCATGCCTCCGGCCTAAGGGGTACCGGCAGTCACCACATAGTCCTTGGGAACGTAATGGCGCCGGAGGCCAATTTCTTCGATTTTCCAGATGGCCCAACGTGCGAACCGGGACCGTTGTATCAATCCTGGCGGCATCTTCAGTCGGTACTTCTTGGAGCTGTCTGCGTGGGCATCGCCGAGGGGGCGCTATGGGATCTTGCCGAACTCGCCTGTACCGGCCGACGGCAGCTTCGAGCCCCGGCACCGATGGGCGAGTCGGAGATGGTTCAGTGCGAGTTGGGTCGAATCGAGGCAGATGTACGGGCAGCGCGGTCGGCCATGCAGGTTCAGGCCGACAGCCACTGGCGGCACGCCTTGGCCCACACGCTGAACGGCCAAGCTCTGTACGCTGAGGGCATACAGACGGGAATCTGGACTGCGACAATCTGTGCCCGCGCAGCACATGCCTGCTTTACCTTGGCGGGCGGTGCCGCAGTGTATGAAACCTCGCCTCTGCAACGGCGACTGCGCGATCTGCATGCAGCGGCGCAACACGCGATGGTCCAACAGCGGCACTATGTGGAAGCGGGCCGGTTGCTGCTGGAACGGGTGGTGTCCGAACGCTGAGATCGGACGGGCGGCCATGGATGCGGATCAGACAGCGGCTGCAGGCCTCGTATGTCATTCGGATGAAGAGGCTACAACATCGTCATGATCACCCGTCGGCGACTATTCGAAATGTTCAGCCGCACCACACGCACAGTGGGCCGTAGTGACAACTGAGATGAGGCAAAAAATGCAGAGACTCCAGCTTGCCCCAAACTACGAGATTTCGCGTGTGATTCGTGGCAGCTGGCAGTTAGCGAGCGGTCACGGCACGGCCCGAAGTGACGACCCGATCGCCGACATGGTGGCCTCCGCCGATGCGGGCATCACCAGCTTCGATTGTGCCGACATTTATACTGGCGTCGAAGAACTGATCGGCAACTTCAGAAAGCGCTATCGCGATCTGCGCGGCGAACAGGCCCTGGACCGGATCAAGGTACACACCAAGTTTGTGCCTGAACACGACATGCTGCCGCGAATCAGCAAGCCTTACGTGGAGGCCATGATCGACCAGTCTCTGAAGCGCCTCAACCAGGAGCGGCTCGATCTCGTCCAACTACACTGGTGGGAATACCGCGTGCCTCGCTGGCTGGACGCGGCCTTGTGGCTCGACGAGCTTCGTCGCGCCGGCAAGATTGACAAGATCGGCGGCACCAATTTCGACACCGACCATATGCTCGAGATCGCCAACGCGGGCGTGCCGCTCACCTCCATGCAGGTACAGTATTCGCTGCTCGATAGACGTCCCGCCAGGCGGATGGCTGGAGCGGCGGTCAAGAATGGCGTCTCCCTCCTGTGCTATGGCACCATGGCAGGCGGCTTCCTCGGCGATAGATGGCTCGGAGCGCCGGAGCCGACGGAGCCGCTGGAGAACCGTTCGCTGATCAAATACAAGCGGGTCATCGACGATATCGGCGGCTGGGACCTGTTTCAGGCCCTTTTGACGATGCTGCGCCAGATCGCTGATCGGCAGGGGACCGACATCGCCACTGTAGCCAGCGCTGCGATACTCGAATGGCCGGGTGTGGCAGCCGTCATCATTGGTGCGCGCAACCGCTCGCATCTGATCTCGAACGTCGCCATCTCCGGGCTCGCCCTGACCACTCAAGACCGTGACCTCATCGCCGGGGTGCTGGCGGAAACAAGGCCGCTCGAGGGTGATGTCTATGGGCTGGAGCGCGACCATTGGAACGGCAGCCGCATATTCAACTCGTAGTTTGCTGCGGTAACACCCGGATACCGGATCAAAGCTGGAGATGATTGAATGAGAAAAGCCTTACCTTCTAAGCTAGCTTCCGGCATTTTCGATCATTTGGACGACGACGGTAGCCCCATTGGAAGACAATACGCAGACAGCCTCGAACTGGCGGAAGCCTATGATCGGCTCGGTTTTTATGCTTATCACCTAGCAGAGCACCATTGTTCGCCGCACGGGAGAGGCCCATCGCCGAATCTGTTTTTATCGAGCGTCGCGCAGCGCACCCGTCACCTTCGTCTTGGCCCCCTCGTTATGCTGCTTAGCCTTTGTCATCCGCTGCCAAGAGTAATTGCTCATCCCGAGTGCTTACCGTGCCCCTCTCGAAGACAGGTTGAACAGCGCCTTCGATCTGGGAGAGAAAACCATTGTTGCAGGTTTCACAGCATGGAACGGTGTTTTGGGATCACGTGTTCTCCAGCTCCGCTGCTGGGCGGACCACCGCACGCAAAACACATTCCCTGTGAAATGGTGTCTTCCGACACGGCCCTTGCCGATAGCTCCAGTATTTTCATTTCGCTCCCTTCAATTTGACTGCCGACACTGCGCGTTGGGCTTGAATAGAGAGGGAACCGCTTTTATGGCGGGGACTGTGTAGACACTTTGAACTGGCGCGGACTGAACAATAGGACAGCAGCGGCGAAGAGCGCGTCCAGAAAGCCGGAAAGATCGACAACGCGAAACTAGCTTAGCTAGCCAACAGATAGCCACCCAAAACAATGCCGATCAGCGGAAAGGCGCTTTCTCCACGATCAATAAGTCGGGCAAACCGACGATTGACAAGGATCGCGAGGCACGAGAGCGCCACGGCGTAGATGCTGATCGTCCATGGCGCCTGCCCCAGACCATCGACGATGAAAAAGCCCATGAACGGCACGATCATTGCGCCACAAACGGTTCCGACGAACAGCGCGTAGATTTGAAGGCGAGGCATGGAGACCACATGCGGAGGGAATGAGAGGCGTCTTCTATGGCACGGCGAAATTGGCGCAGCAACCACAAGGTTTGACGCTGCCGAAACCCGCGCGAAGGGGGCATTCGAGGTGCTCGCCATATCGCTCCTGCGGGAGGCATTTCGTTTGCACCCAGCCAGTTCAACGCAGATGACGGGATGAAATCGTTGCTACTTCGCCTGTCACGCTATTGTTGTTTTTCGCGCATAATCTCTCGCCATAGTTGGGGGAGGGACTGCCAATGGAAATCTCTAAATTCGCAGACGAGCAACTTGTCGACCAGATCGCAGCGGGCCGTGAGGCCACGCCACAGGTCGATCCCATGCGGCTGATCGAACAGGTCGTCCACCGAGCGAGGGCCGGGGCAGGGGTGGATTTCGATGTGTTCGAATCCCTCATCGGCGAAAACGACCTCGTCGAAATCAACTATCTCGAACGCGGTCTGTTGGCTGCCAGAGTAGTCTGCAGGATCAACGTTCCGGCGCCGGTCGGTGAGGGCAGCGACTGGGGCTCAGGGTTTCTGATCGGGCCGCGGCTGCTGCTGACCAACAATCATGTCATCGGCTCCGCCGAGGATGCGCTCAAGGCGACAGTAGAGTTCGGCTATGAGCTTGATGCCGAAGGACGCCTCAAGCGCACTACGCGCTTTCGGCTGTCCCCGCAAGACGGGTTTGTGACCAGTCCCAAGGAAGCGCTCGACTACACAATCGTCGCGATTGCCGAAAGCAGCGAAGACGGTGTCACGCCGATCTCGGACTTTGGATTTCTCCGTCTTGACGCCCGGACCGGCAAGACGGAGGTCGGTCAATACGCAACGATCATTCAACACCCGGATGCGAAGACCAAACGGATTTCGCTCCGCGAGAACAAGTTCGTCAAATACGGGGATGATGCGGATCCGGAGCGGGACAATTTTCTTTGGTATTCATCCGATACCGCAAACGGTTCTTCCGGCGCGGCGGTGTTCACGGATGCCTGGCAGGTCGTGTGCCTGCATCACGCCGGCGTTCCTGACCGCCAGATTATCGGCGGCGAGGAACATTGGGCGCTGACCGACAAGACAACCGTGCCGGCCCGTATTGCCATCAATCTACCCCCCGAAAAGGTGCATTGGCTCGCCAATGAGGGCGTGCGGATTTCCAAGCTTGTCGCCGATGTCGAACAGCGCATTGCAGCCCCAGGCTTCGCGCGCTCAGCTCTTGTCGACGATCTCGTCGCTGACGCTACCGGCGTGAAACCTTTTGCCGGAACGACGCCGGGAGAGAGCATCATTGGTCCGCCGCTCGTTGCCGCGCCGGCGCTGCGGCTTGTGGCCACAGAAGCCCGACGCCGCCCGACGCGACACACGCATCCGGCCACATATTTCGATGGACGTGATGGATATCTGCCAAAATTCCTGTCGGTCGAAATTCCGCTGCCGACACTTGGAGCGGACGCCCTGCGGCATGGTTCGCCGGCGAAGGTCACCGGCGCGACTGATGACGTTCTGCGCTATCAGCATTTTTCGGTGGTCTTGAACGCCAACCCCAAACGCAAGTTGGCGTTTTACACTGCCGTAAATATTGACGGTGCGCGCTGGACCAATCTCGAGCGGGGAAATGATGTGTGGTATTACGATCCGCGTGTGCCCGAGGAGCTGCAGAACGGCGACGAGCTCTATGGCGACGAACCCGTTCCCTCGAAGAACTATTTCGACCGTGGCCACCTCGTTCGGCGTCTCGATCCCGTTTGGGGCGACATCCGTGTCGCTAAGCGGGCAAATGACGACACCTTTCAATGGACCAATTGCTCGCCGCAATACTGGGGTTTCAATCAAGGTGCTGATCTATGGCAGGGCCTCGAGAATTTCTTGCTCTACAACACGGACGAGGAGGACGTTCAGGCGTCCGTCTTCTCCGGTCCGTTTTTCCGCTCGGACGATGAAGAGCACCGGGGGATTCTGATTCCTCAGTTTTTCTGGAAAGTCATTGCCGTCACCGACAAGAACAACAAACTCTATACCAGCGCCTACATGGTCAGCCAGCAGGACTATGCGCTCAACATTCCGTTCGAACGCCTTCCCGTCGGTCCAAACAGCACGAAGCCTGGTCAGAATTTCCAGGTGCCTGTGGCCAAGATCATCGAAGATACAGGTATCGTGTTTGCCGACGTCGTGCGAAATGCTGATGTGTATTCTGGGCCGTCAACTGGTCGAACGTTGCGAACCGTGGCGGATATTCAGCATCCGCGACGTTGAGCATTCGGGCCATGAACGCTTACAATTCTCGCTGACTTCGACCACCGCGCGATCGCCGGCGAGAAGCCAATCTCGCGCGGAGGCTTGCAAACGGACGGGTAGACCGGCGATCCACGTAACAGGCAGCGGGAAGCACGCCCAAACAAGTAAAAGGCTCAAGAAAGGGGCACTTGCTTGCTGAGCCCTTGGAAACTGTGCGGCAAGTTCGGCCCCCGACGGCACTCAACCTGGATCGCGCTCTCGCGTGATATTTCCAGCCACTTCTGCCGCCAAGCGGCTTTCATTTAGATACTCGCAGAACGGGAATAGCTTTGCGATCTGTGTAGACTCATGGTAAGTATTAGCGGCTGGTAATACTCCCTATCATCGAGCTTTCCTTCGGAGACACTAGAGCGGTTGAGCGCAACACGTTGTGAGGGCATTCATGCGGGCGCAGATAGACTTTTCCAACACGCCGGAGTTTGCCGACTTTATGGCCGGCCTTCCCGGACTTGAGTCCGCTCAAGAGCTTATCCATGGCATCTATATTTACCCGCATCCTTTTTGGGTTCGTTTAGCCGGGCACGCTGCCCAAGCTGGTATCCCCGACCCTCAATTAGTCTTTGGGTGGTGGTGGTGGAACAGCGACGACTGGGAGGGTCTGTTCGACATGTCGCAGAAGTTCTCGCTCTGGGAACATTACTGCATGGACGTCGGTAAGAAAAAAGATCCGTTCCTTGTGCGTATCTACATCGAGCCAACGACCAATAGGACAATCGGTTTGCGCAGACAAATCCAGAATTATGCAGCGCAACAGCCGTTTTTCGCAAATGTTGAAGAGGAGGAAGTTGGATGGCTCGCAGCCTCAGTCGACGGCGGGCTGGAGGTGAATGCTCCGAACACAGGCACGCTTGGCGGTTTTCTCCAGGATCAGCACGGCGACATTTACGGAGTTACTTGCGGGCATGTCGCAACTGCCGCTGGGGCGGCCTTCGCACTTCCTGACGTTTCAGGTGTGAGTATTTCGAATGCCGGCTCAGTTCTTCACAGCAACTTCTCAACCTTCCAACTTAGTCCGAAGGGCAGTGTCTGCAATCAGTACACGGCGCCCGCCCATCCAGAGGTAGACTTGGCTCTGTTGAAGCTGGACCCGGCGCATGTTGGTACCGCGCAAATTGCCAAACACGGGACGGTCGTCGACATGTACGATCGTACGGTCCTGGGCTCTGGTTCCCAGATCAGCATGCGCGGCACAGTGTCAGGCAGGAACGACTACATCATCGGCGGATACGGCGTCACCAGTCGATTGAAGGACAAGGGGACCGGCAATTCTTATTGTTTTTCGCACTTGTTTGATTTTGCCGCCCCACGATCCCTCAAAGGCGGAAGGGTCAGCCAAGTGATTGCTGCTCGGCCACTGAGTGGTGATTCCGGCGCTTTTGTTTGTGATTCATTGTCCTCGGGAGATCTGGCGCTCTTCGGCATGTTGATTGCGACAAGGGGCGCAACCGGAGTGGCGTGTTTTGCAGACTCGATAACAAATTGGGCGAGCCACAATCATCAGCTGACATTGACCCATCTTTGAATGCAGGCGGGAGGTAGGTATGGCACCGTTTAGGGCAAGACTAGGAAGATTGTTTCAGAATATCAGGGGCGGCTCCGGCGACACGGGGCTTGCGAGTGGGAATAAACTTGCCAAGCAGGGAGATATTTTCTTCTTGATTATATTGGTGCTCGTCGTTCTTGGTTCGATCGCACTCTTGGTATGGGTCCCGGGCGCCATTGTGCAATACATTCTTGCCGGGCTTTGGGGTCTCACTGTCGGGGGCGCGCTTCTGCTCTTTCTGCCAGCAAAGCTTCTGATCACAGTGATTGGCGGTCTTCTCGGGGTCGGGGCCTCGGATTTCGTCGGTCTGGCGCAGGTGGTCGAGAAAATGTCAACCACAGTCGCGGCAGTCGCGAAGACGATTAATTCATCCGGACCTGTCCAATTTCAGCAACAGCCAATCTGGCTTTTCTTGATTCTTGTTGCCCTCTGTTGCCTGCCGGCTTACCGAACCGAGCGATAAGCCCGAGTCAATGGGGTTCATGTCGTTTGGCACTTAAACGTGAGAATGCGGCCGTTTCTCTCTAGATTGGCAGTTTATTTGAGATTCCGTGGGCCGAGAATTGATTAAGTGCAACTGTGAAGACGTCCGCGACTGACAGGCGCAGTCCATTATCTCTTCTATAGCGTTGCCGAATCGGGCTTTGGTTTCACCCATCATATGCCCACGCAGCATGTAAAGCCTCGTAGGCACGCCTCATCCCAAAGCGCTTCGTCAACCTCGTTGGGAAAACGATCGTTCACAGCAGAAACACCGTCGATTTCGTCGACGATTGAATCTCACATTAAGTGCCAAAGTCCAACACCAAATCTCAAATTAAGTGCCAAGTCTCAAATTAAGTGCCAGGCTATCTTGTTGAAATTGTTGTGGGCGGAGTCTTACGGTTAAATGCAAAACGACATCCCCCTTCCATCGCACCGCCGATTTCGCCAGCCGTCTTGCCCAATGCGAAGGCTGCGCGCGACGGTCGCTGAGCTCAGGCAAGGGCCAGTTCCGTCGTGATGTGCGGCGTGTCGTTGGCCTCCAGGAACGCGGCGAAATTGATCAATCCCCGTTCAGTCTCTCGCAGCTTGAACCCCAGCCCTCGCCGCATCTCGATCTAGTCTGAACAGCCTGTTGGAGTGTGCTCATTGGGCTTCTCCCGGCCATGGCAAAGCCAATGTTCGCAACGCGTCGAGGTCGACCTTGGCGTAAACCGCCGTTGTCTGCACATGACGGTGTCCCAGAACTTCGCCGATCTCACCAAGCGACGCGCCGCCACGTAGCATCGCTGAGGCAAGCCCATGTCGGAAATGGTGCGTTCCCTTTGTGGGAGAATCGATGCCGGCCCTCTTGAGTGAGCGTCGGATGACCGGCTCGAGTCCACTCGGCCCCTTGAAACCTCGGATCGGGGCCTTGTCGTGCAAAAAGACGAGACGACTGGCATTGCCTGGGCGCGACTTTCGCAGGTAGTCGGCAATCGCCTCGCCAACATCCGCGGGCAACGAAATGTCGTTGCGTTGACCGGCCTGCCTCGCACATGGATCTGTCCGGCTACCTAATCGATATCGTCGAGTTCGAGCGAAACCACCTCACTCGATCGTAATCCCAATCGCGCCAACGCGAGGATCATCGCATAGTCACGGCATCCGACTGGTGTATCGCGATCAATGCTGGCGAGTAAACGAGTTACCTCGTCGCGACCGATCGCACGAAGAATAGACGAGAGCGACGAGTTGGCCACGATCGGGACTGCTACGATCAAAGCTGAGGTGATGTCACCGCGATAACGCGCATAGGAGAGAAACGACCGCAGTGCGGTGGTCATGATTTTGGCGCGGCGCATGTTGAGACGCGAAACCCACTTTTGCACGAAATCGGTCACGTCGACGGCACGCAATTGTGCGAGATCTCACCATCGCCGAAGCGGAAGCTGAGAAAATACCGGACAACTGGCCGGTAATTTACGACCGCGACCTTTCCCGAGCTGGATTGCTGGAAGGGCTACGAATTATGGGGCCGGAACAAGAACTGCTCGAAATTGTACGCGGCCTTTATCAACAAAAGACAGCAACATCCTAAGCCATCGGCAATGCTGCTCATCCTCGAACGCCACGATCATGTCTTCGACTGTCAGAATGTTGGAAAGCGTTGCCAGCATCGTTTCAGCATCCTGTACTGGGGCCGGGATGCAGATCGCATTTGAAAAGCCGTATCTCGTCGGCTATGCATAGAAAATTATGAAAGAGCCCGAACAGACAGACCCCGACCAGATCGAAACCGCTTTTCGCAACGGTACGGTCACGGCTGTCAGTATTGTTCTCGCCTTTTCGCTGGGCTTTGTCACCCAGTGGGCGGCGAATCCGGTACCTTGGCGGCTGCCCGACCTCGTTGCGGTGATCCCGCTTCTTCTTGGCATCGGCCTGCAGATTAAGGCTATTTCCGACCTCCTTGACCCCAAATGTCTGCAGCGACGTATATTTGAACGCGCCAACCGTATTTTCATGACGGGGCTCCTATTGGCCGCGGGTGGAGTCGCGACGGCGATATTGCTCGATGTTTTTCACATCACATCATCACCGCTTCGCGGGTGATGCTCAATATCTCGATGTCGCAATGCGAAAACGATTTACACTGCCGTAGACCTACTCAACCAAGGCCACCCGGCCTCCCAGGGCTTCATGCTCACAACGAAAATAAGTTGTCATGGATCCACGTTGATGATGGACAGGAGCGCCATATAAGCAGCTGTTTCATGCTCGGATCTCTCCGCCCGCCCGTCACCTCTGATCGATCAAAGCCTCTCCGATGCCGTCAACGAGGCACACGCCTCAAAGCCCGCGCCCTCCCGCGCGAGCGGGTTCGTTCGATGGGCCGAAGGGGTCAACTTCAGCTTGAGAGGAGCATCCGATGACCGCCGTCCCTTCGAATCCATCCGGCAGAGCGCTTCGTGGACGCATGATCGAAGACATGTCCATGCGCGGCTTCACCGAGGCCACGCGCCGTGACTAGATCCGTTGCGTGAAGGCGCTTGCCGCCTTCATCGGCCGATCCCCCGATAATGGCGACGGCTACGTTTCTTCTTCACTGTGACGATCGACCGGCCCGATCTCTCTCGCCACCTGGCCCTCATCCATCAGCCGCGCACGCTTGCCGCTGGTGCTGAGTGTCGAGGAGGTGGCCCGTCTTCTTCGCTCCAACTGATTGTGCGTTGTCCGATCTCCGACAGTTGATGCGACATAGCCGTACTAGTGCTAGCGTTTTGTTTGGAAATGACCTTCTCCATTGGCACGGTACGTGCCTTTGCAATCCAGAAACGCATTCGGACTTGAGCAGAAGTCGGGCGGCACCACACGAAGAGCTTTCCACCGCTGACGTCGCGGAAGAATCGTTCACAAGGGAGGTCTCAATGACCTATGACGGAAAAGGCAACTTGCGAAGCCCGCTCCTCGGTCGCCGGTTGCGACTGGGATTCGTCGGTGGCGGAAAGGGTGGCCTTGTTGGACAATGGCACTTCGCCGGGGCGAGATTGTCGAACCACTGGGAGGTCGTTGCGGGTGCGCTATCCTCAGATCCGGATAACGCACGCGCATCGGCCGCAGAATGGATGATTGCGCCCGATCGCTCGTATGGTGACTGGAACGCCATGGCAGAATCAGAAGCTGCGCGCGACGATGGTATAGAAGCAGTCGCAATCGTCACGCCAAACTGGACACACCATCGTATCGCGACCGCCTTTCTCAAGGCCGGTATCGACGTAGTAATGGACAAGCCCATGACGACGACGGTTTCCGATGCCCAAGACCTCGTGGAGCTACAAAGTGCTACGGGTCGTTTGGTCGTGATGACTTACCCATACGCACATCACGCGATGGTTCGTCAGGCCAAGCACATGATCAGAAATGGCGTCATCGGGACCGTGCGACAAGCATACGTGGAGTTTGCTCAGGAGTGGGCGACAAGTCCATTTTCCGATCGTGACAAGGGCGCCATTTGGCGGCAGGATCCCGAGAAGGTTGGCCGCACATCAGCGACCGGTGATATAGGGACGCATGCGTACCATCTCCTCCATACAATTACCGGACAGGATATTGCCAGCCTCAGGGCTGAGTTTCACAACTGTGGAGCTCCGAAACCGATGGAAGACACGGCCTATATTAATTTCCGTCTCAAGAATGGTGCCCCTGGGATTCTTTGGGTGACGCAAGCTGCCCCGGGCCAATATTGTGGTCTCCGCATTCGCGTGTGGGGCGACAAGGGTGGGCTCGACTGGGATCAGGAAAAACCGGAGGTGCTGCGTTATGTACCCCTGGGGGAGCAGGAGCAGATCTTCGTGCGAGGTCATGGCAATGGAATCTTACCCGAGGCGGAACGCCTAGCACATCTCCCACGGGGGCACGGCGAAACTCTAGTGGATGCATGGGCAAATCTCTATGCCGAGGCTGGTCTCGCGATCGCCGCACGCCGCGGGGGATACGCTCTCCCGGAAGGCAGTGTCGAGCTTTCCGGAGTTGAAGATGGGCTTAAAGGGATGCTGTTCATTGATGCTTGTGCCGACAGCCACGAATCTGGTGGGTCATGGTTGTCGATGAGGCAGTGATGCGTTTCCCCGCCCCATTCGCGCATCCGCTGAGCTGTGGATTCAGCGTCTTGACATCTGCGGATGACTCCGGTCGCAGTTCGTTGTCGGGCACTTTCGCTGAGGCCATTGTTTCTTCTGTGAGACCGGTAATTCATCGTGGGATGAGCACGGAATATCAAACCCGAAATGGTCCGTGACCAATGTTCAATAGGCGACGGTGGCGGTAGAATGGTCGATTGCGATCCGGGGTAGGGCAAGAACGTCATGGCGGTGCCGCAGAGCGCGGTCGTGAATCACGAAGAAGAGAACTATTCCCTCATCGCCGACCCGGATTGCCACACCTTGAAGGACTATACCACGCGCCGGATCCGCATCGCTATCAAACTAAAATCCGGCCCCAGCTTCATGCTCGCGAGTGGTAATTGGTTCGATCTGTTGGATCCCTGGGGCAGCGCGTTCACAATTTTCGATATCGCACAAGGACTTTCGAATATTTGCCGCTACGCCGGTCAATGTAAGAAGTTCTATTCTGTGGCTGAGCATTCTATTCATGTCTGTGAAACAGCACAGTACTGGACGCATTGGGGAAGGGGTTGGATAGGGCATTGAATTGATTCAAAAAGGCGAATCTTTCCGGCAAGAAAGGATCGCCTGATGCAATCGGTTTTCTCCAACGCCCTATCCGAGATGGCAGCCAAGCACTTATCGCTTTCGCGCACAAGACAGGAAACGCTGTGCTGGCTGGTGCTGTTGATGCTGCGCTTCAGCACGATCTCGCTGTGGCGGCTGGCGGCGGCGACGGACGCGCAAGTGGATTCGGTCCGGCGGCCCTTCTACCGCTTCTTCCAGTCCGGCTCGATGCGGGCTGTGCGGCGCGCATGGTCGTCTCTCTACTCGGGTTTCGTGGCAAGCCTTGGGTGCTGGCGATCGACCGCACCAACTGGGACTTCGGCAAGACGACGATCAATATTCTGATGGTGTCGGTGGAATGGCGCGGCGTGGGTATTCCACTCATCTGGGCGCTGTTGTCGAAGGCAGGCAATTCATCGACCGCAGAGCGCATCGATCTGCTCGGCCGTCTGAAGCGCCTCTTCCCGGACATGAAGATCGCCCAACTGACGGGAGATCGCGAATTCATCGGCAACGCGTGGATGGCCCATCTGGCGCGCGAGAAAATCCCCTTCACGCTGCGCCTACGCGAAAACCAATATGTCGGCCGCGACGGCTACGCCACATGGCCGCTTGAGCGCTATGCGCAAGGGCTCAAGCGCGGCGAAAAGAGAACCCTGCCGGGTCTATGGCGCCTCGGCGCAAGCGATGTTCGCGTGCGCATCGTCATGATGCGATGGCTTCCGATAAGCATTACTTATCGATGGTTATAACCCCAACTCGGCACCATACCATGTGAGGAACCCAAACTTTTTTATAGAGTTCGTATAAGAGATCGTTTACCATAAAACCAATGGCTTACGATTTCGACAGATTGGCAATTTCGAGCTTTTTGGAACCGGCGTTTCGCGCCGGTATCGCTCTCACCCGTCTCGACGAGCGCATCGCCCGCTCGCCGGTCGGAGCCGGCTTCCTCGAGCGCGCTCAGTTCACCGACGCCTGCGCCTCGCTGTGGATCGACGGCGAACTCGTCCATCTCGAAGACCTCGTCCTCCACGACGCCTTTCGCGATACCCGCACACCTACCCACGAACTCACCATCGCCCGCGACGTTCTTCGCACCCGCCGGCGCATTGTTGGTCAGTCGCCCGAATGGGCACTATCGCCCGACGGTTTGCGGACGCTCCGGCAGACGTCGGAAATCACATCGGTCGTCCCTGACGATGCGTCGATGGCCGGCACCATCCGACGCGTAGTCCCAAAGGATCCGGAAGGAGAGGGGGATGATGATGGTGATGACGACGCCAGGCTCAAGACTTGCCGGCGGTGCTGCAGTCGATAGTTGCTCTCGATGACGCAGCACGCCGCGCCATTCGTCGAGCCGAGCATCCTCGTCCCAGTCGAGATCGTAAATCATCGGATCTTTGTCATGAACGCTGCCGCGGCCGGGCCGGGTTGCGTTCTCGATCGCCGCCTCGGACCGGGCGAGAGCGCATCGATGGCGGCGTAGTCGACACCGGGCAGATCTTTGGCGTGCCTTTGAAACTGTTCGAAAGATACTGCAGTTCTCAGCGGGCGAGTGCATTCTCACCTTCGCCGTCGGCTGGCTTATCGATTACCTCACAGACAAACCTCAAACCGTCAACCGCCTTGCCCCGATTGAAATATCGGAAGATCAGCTCCGCGAATTCCTTCGCTACAAGGGCGAGCATGGTGGACGTTATGTCATCCAACGCCTCCTGTTGCGGCATATCTCAGGCATGACAGGCGCGAAATTCCAAAGCCCATTTTTCCTTAGATCAAAAGAGGCTCGGAAGGATCTATGGCTGGTGCATCTCTCGAACCACCTGAAGGCCAGGAACGTGATGGTCGACAGCCATTGGCTGATCAATAACCAATCCTTGCACCAGGGGCACGGTGGGTTGGAGATGCTTGGCTTCAATCCGAATCTCGATACCGGCAATGCTCCGGATTTTTGGTTTGGACTCAAGGACGAGGAAGTCATGAAGGATCGGCTCGCCGACGACTTCATGCGCCGGATCCGCGATACGCATGGTGACGCACCGGTCTCTTATGGTGACTTCGTAACATCGATCGCCAACGAGACGCCTGCTCGCCTGAGCGATATCAATAAGGTTACGGCGCTTCTGGTCGGGGAGAAGGAATTGGATCTCCGCAACGCGGCGAATTCACCAAAGCGCACATCTTCTCCGATCTATAGAGACACGATAGGTGTCTCTCAGCAAACGCGCTTGTGGCCGGCGCGGGCGCTTTGATCTTCGTGATCTCGGATAGGGTATCCATCTTCGTGGTAACCGCGACCAACTCGTCAACTTGGTTGAGTGAGGGCTTGTTGAAGCTGATTTCGGGCGGCTTCTTTTCCTTTTTCTGAGATATCTACACTTTGAGGATTACTAGCGATGGAATTACGGGAAAACGCTGGACGAGTGGCTGTGATTAAGTGGCCTGACCCGCTTCGCATCTATTATTTTTTGATCCTTGGCGACGACGAGTTGCCAGCTCACATGTCGCCCTTTCAAGGCTTCGGTCGAAATTGGGTTAGTCTGCATTGGGCCATGCGTGCGCTAACGAGCATGCCCGCAGACATCGACGAGCGAACACATGATGCCGCAGATATTGCGGTTCAACGGATCGCAGGAGGTCGGCGCCTCTCGTGGTATCCACTCGATATCGCGGCACTAGAAGAATTGACTGTTGATCAGCTGCCCATTTGCTGTGTCCTATTTTCTGGAGCGGGTGATGAAGCTGTCGCTCGGCGAATTGAGGCTTGGCGGGCGAAGGTCAACTTTGCAGCGTTGCACATCAGCCAGTACGAAGGGATTGGCATCTCAGGCTGGAATTTCCAACTCGGGCTCTTGCGCGATTATTGCATCAGGAAGCTGCGAGTTGCAGCAAAGAATCTCACTGGGAAGCAGTCGCAGGTCGTTACTCGGTCCGATGTTTCTTGGGATTGGCCCGAAACCACGTTGGAAAGTTACGACGTCAAAGGTCACAATATCGCAATCCCGAACCATATGGCGATGGCCAGGGTGGGTTATACACTTCAGCCATCTGTTCATTTCGCTTCTGAAGATGAGAAGGATTATACTGACGCGATCATAGAAAGCGCTGGGGCAGTCCTCAAGTTTCGGCGAGCTGTCGGAAATCACGATATCTTCGCATTGAACGCTGCAACAAGCGGAGCGATCCTTTTCGAGCCCGCCTTCTTCCGTGGCCTTTACGACAGGGTCCATGTGCCGGGCGCGGAGGGCAAGGCATTTCGCCGCGCTCTTAGATATTTTCAGAAGCAAAGGGGACTAAGCCCCACGCATGGAGAAGATGACAAAAAGTTTTTCGTAACGTCGAAAATGGCCAGAGTTATCTCGGGAATCCGTGCCGACGAGTTACGCACCCAAACACTTGCTGTTGGACTGCTGGCAGCACAGACGACGACACCTGTAGTCAGGCTAACTCCCGGCGTGAACCACGTGTTCACAGCGCTCTCCGACTATGCTCGTAATGTAAGGGCCGAACGCCCAGAGGCTCGACGTAAGGCGCCGCGGCTCTTCGCCGAGATTCAGCGACAGTTGAGTGTCGCAGTAGGTCAAGAAAGAGTGGATTTTATTAAACGCACCAGCGGGCCGCTGAAGATTATATCGGACGCCCCCTTGGAGTGGCTGCCGATCGATGACCTTCCCCTGTCGTTCCGCAGGGACTGCTCGCGGATACCAGTCACGCCGGGTAACGTGTTGATGGGACAGCTCCTGTCATTCGAGCCAATCTTTGTGGCACCCTCAGATTTCCGCAAGGTGTTGGTCGTGTCGTCTTTTGCGCCAACTGACCCGCTCCGAGATCTCCTTTCAGGCTCGATCAATATCATTCGCGATGCCTGGCCAGAGCTCGAGCTCGTTCACGTCAAAGTATCGAGCATCCAGGAGCTGGAGGCGGCGTTGAACCAATTTGGTGGTGCAATCCTGATCTTCGATGGTCACGGTTTCCCAAATGATAAAAAGCCCGTGGGCAAGCTGGAGATCGGAAGCCAGTCGCTCGATGTCTGGAGCCTTCGCGGAAAGGTACGCTGCCCGCCAATTATAATCCTGAGTGCCTGCGACACGCATGGTATAGACGCATCGAGCCATGCGACTGTCGCCAACGGCTTCATTGCTCTTGGGGCACGGACCGTCCTAGCCACATTCCTTCCTGTTGATTGCCGGAGATCTGCGATGCTCATAGGACGGCTGATGCATCGACTGGCCGAGTTCACGCCTGTTGCCGTGCGGGCATATGGGCGTGCGATCACCTGGACGGAGATTGTAAGCGGCATGTTGCGCATGTCGTTGGCGACCGAGATAATCAGCGAACTTGCCGGGCCGCCAGGTTCCGCCATTTTCGACGATTTGCAGGGGCATGCCAATATCGAAATAAACGGCCTTGATTCTCATTGGTTTGACAAGCTTATTGATCGTCTGGCCAGTGTGCGTGGCCTCGCGCCAAGCGCGATCCGCCCATCGGTCTTGGCTGCAGTCGCTAAGTCAGACACAATCCGCTACACGCAGTTGGGTAATCCCGAAACGATCGTCCTCAGCGATGAGTCATTGATCGAGATTGCTTTGCAGGCACTGGTTGGAACATCCGACAACCAGATTTCTGGCTAACCGGAGAAGCCAAGCGGCGTTCTACCTTGATGCACTGAATGGCGGATGACGTATTCTACTCACTCACCCCGCCGATCTAGGTGACGGCGATCAGCTCGGCGCCGCCGCCTTCTTCAGCAAGGCGTTCAGGGCCAGAAGCCACGACGTTAACGCGACTGCTGCGACCGATACGGATGGAGTGGTGGACGACGAATCTCTCCAAAGCTGCGGGACTCTTTCGAGCCAGCTATGCATGTCTTCCAAAAAAATGTGATCTAAAACAATAAGATGTCTTTAGGCGGAAGAAAAATTAACCGAGAGGCGTAGAAAATCTTCCGCATCGAGTTATAACTCACTGGCAAATGAGATCGGAAGCGCTTGTGGCAGCTGTGGCATCAAAACTTGAGAAAGACATTTTAAACCTGGCTCGCATAGCGCTCTCGGGCAGGCCGCAGGATGTCTTGCAGATGGTACATCGCATGGCGAAGGCACATCGCGAGAATGCGCCGGAGCTTGCGACGGGGCTGGTGGAGCTCATGCGGGAAGCTCCGACCCAGGCATCTCCGCTGCGCCGTCAAACGGAAGCTGTTCTCCCAACCGACGCAGACACCCGCTTCTCGCTGCTGCGGATTGAAGAGCCGCCCACTCTCGATCACGAGCCGGTTTTTTCCGTGGAGGTCGGCCGGTCTTTGGATCGGATTGTCGACGAGCGGACACATCTGGACGCTCTTCTAAAGGTGGGATTGGAGCCGACGCGTTCGGCAATCTTTACTGGACCCCCTGGTGTTGGTAAAACCATGGCGGCGCGCTGGGTTGCGCGATCGCTCAATCGACCACTGCTGATCCTTGACCTGGCAGCCGTCATGAGTAGCTATCTCGGTCGGACCGGGACCAATCTTCGGCATGTGCTAGATTATGCAAAGTCGATGCGGTGCGTCTTGCTGCTCGATGAACTGGACGCTATCGCAAAGCGGCGAGATGATCGCGGCGAGATCGGGGAATTGAAGCGGCTTGTCACTGTCCTCATTCAAGAAATTGATGACTGGCCGGCAACCGGACTGCTGTTGGCGGCGACCAATCACGCAGAGCTTCTCGATCCAGCTATCTGGCGACGCTTCGATCACGCGATCGAGTTTCCGATGCCGGATCCGCATGCGATCAGGGCCTTCGTGAAGGCCGCTCTCAGCCCCTATATGGAAAAGTCGGACGAATGGGCAGGAATCATGGCTGGAACGATGGCCGGTAAGTCCTTCAGCGATATTGATCGGGACCTCAAGTCTGCGCGCCGGCTTGCCGCTATTCGCGGTGGCGATCTGGCCAGCTATTTGAAGGATCTCATCCGTCCGGACCAGTTGGCGAAACCGGAACGAATTGCGCTGGCGCGGACGCTGGCTGGGGAGAGGCTGATGTCGCAACGTGCGGCGCACGAATTCACCGGTGTTGCACGCGAGACGATTAGAGGCGAACCTTCCAAACCCAAGGCGAAGCCGGGACGAAAGCGGAAACAGGATGGCGAAGCGCAACTTTCTTCTGGGCAAAGGTGAGCGGCTCACCAGCAACGTAATCGTGCGAAGCGGCCCACCCAACAAAGTGGCGCCCTATAGCTTTTCCGAAGCGCGTGCGCGCCTGTCGCCAATGCTTTCAACCACTGTCGAGACGCTCGATCAGTTGCCTGCGGTGGCATGTCCGCAAGATCATGCAGTTGCGTCTGTCACGCTGAACCCGGAATATATTGCCAAGTCCTTCTATCCAGGTGCATTGTTGAAGCAGACGGGCTTGCTTGCTGTCGGAAGCCGGCCGCGCCGGATCACACCGACCAAAAAGTCGATCGGGCGCGAACCTACCGAAACGCTGACGACCGAGCTCTTCTTGCTCGGTCCTCGATCCGCTTTCCGTCAGTGGCAGGGCGCCTTGCCACGATGGAACGACGGCTCCAGCCTTGCCGACGACATGATCACGATCGAGGAGATCGCGGCCCCAACCGTTCGCGACAAGATCAAGGGGCCGCTGCCCAGGGGTAGGGAGGCTGTCTTCGAAGTCGTTCTGCACACAGATCCACTCCTCGGCGAAACCCAGATTTTGCCGGCTTTTGACGTCTATCTCGCAACCCTCGGCATCGAGCAGGATCTTTCCAAGCGTTTTTACGCAGGTGGGCTATGCTTCGTTGAAATCGAGGCGCCCGTCGATCTTGCCGATGAAATTGCAACGTTCACGATTGTTCGCGCAATTAGGCAGATGCCGCGGCTTCGGATCTTGAGACCGGCCTTTCGAACGTCGGGACTGCCATCACAATCGATCCGGTTGCCCAGCGAACCCGCGGTGGATCCCTCGATCAGAGCTGCAATATTCGACGGTGGCCTTCCCGAAGACCATGTCCTTGACCCATGGGCGACTTCGATTGCAGGCCGACATGTCGGTGGATCTCATCCTGTGCTGGTAAGCCATGGCCTGCAGGTCACGTCTGCATTTCTATTCGGATCGCTCGATCCAACCGGGCCGATCGATGCTCCGTATTGCAATGTTGATCACTACCGGGTGCTTGACGCCGAGCCGGGGCAGGATCCACGCGAGCTCTATGAGGCGCTAGAGCGCATTGACTACGTCTTGAATAATCAGCCATACGATTTCGTCAATATTAGCATCGGTCCGAGTCTCTCCATAGAGGATGACGACGTGCACGCCTGGACTGCGGTTCTCGATGAGCGCTTCGCGCTTAACGACACTCTGGCCACCATCGCCGTGGGTAACAATGGTGAAGGTGACGCCATCATGGGCTTCAATCGTATCCAGGTTCCAGCCGACTGCATCAACGCGTTGGCGGTTGGCGCAGCAGATTCTCCCGGCGCGACTTGGCAGAGGGCACCTTATAGTGCTGTCGGGCCTGGGCGAAGCCCCGGCCTCATTAAACCCGACATCGTCGAGTTCGGAGGGTCCCTTCCGAGGCCGTTTCTCGTTGTTGCCGAAGGCCCGGTCGGCAAGCTAGAGCCGACCGGCGGGACGTCTTTCGCCGCCCCCAGTTCCCTGCGCCTCGGGGCTGGTTTGCGAGCCCATTTTGGCGATGCAGTAAATCTCCTTGCCGTGCGCTCACTTTTGATTCATTCGGCCGAACCGAGTGACCTTCCGCATGCAGAAGTCGGTTGGGGAAGGGTGGCGCGCACGATCGACGAGATGGTTCTGTGCGACGACAACACGATCCGGGTGATTTATCAGGGTGCGATATCGCCAGCCAAATATATTCGCGCCGCTGTACCCATGCCCGACACAGAACTCGCCGGCATGATCGAGATCACGGCAACACTTTGCTATAAATGCCAGACAGACCCTCATCATCCCGGCAACTACACACGCGCAGGCCTGACCGCCACTTTCCGTCCGCACGACGGGAAGTTCAAGGCTGACGAACAGGTCCATGCAAACTCGAGATCGTTCTTTGGCGACCCTGGTCTGGATGCAGGCGAGGACGAATTGCGGCGGGACGCGTGGAAATGGGAAAACTGCCTACACGCTTCCAGGCGATTCCAGGGCAAGAGCCTGAGCCGCCCTTGCTTTGACATTCACTACAATGCCCGGCTGGAAGGGCGAAACTTCTCGCCTGACGAGCAACTGGCTTATGCGTTGGTCATCACCGTTCGCGCAAGGAAAGTGGCCGATCTTTACGACCAGATCGTTCGCAAGTACGCCACAGTGCTTGAACCGATCCGGCCTGTCATCGATATCCCGGTGCGAACCTGATCCTTACTTGGTACTTCGCAGGAAACGAAGATATTCGAGAAGTTTTGCGTCTTCCTCGGGCGTCAGGTTAAGCTCGGTGAAGCTGTTGTGCACTGGAGGATGGGGTTTTTGCGCCTTCGACGTGACGGCATAGCCCGCCATTACCATCAGTTGCTCGTAATTGATTCTGTAGACGATTGCGAGCGAATGGAGGACGTTCGGGGAGGGCTTCTTAATCTTTCCGTTCTCGATTTGACTGAGATAAGCGTTTGAAACTTCGCGCTTTGTTGCTGCCTCCACCTCTCTCAGCTTCATCCCCCGATCCTCGCGGATCGAGGCGAGATAATGCCCGAGATTCGGAAGGGGCGCCGGCCTTTGTTCGGTGTCCTGATTCATGACCATCTGATAAGATATTGATTTATCGGAAATAATACTCTCGTCTGCTCATTCTGTCAAGCGTGCTAAGTATTGCTTGACACATCAAGCAGGCTTGTGCCACGATGCATTCATCGGCCGATACCGTCGGCTGCATTACACAAAGGACGAAGATATGAGCACAGTTGAAAAGGGTAACGACCCGGGCGAGGAACAGATCCTCGACGACATCATTGATCTTGAAGAATATGCCAAACTCGGCAAGCAGCCTCCGCTCGCCAAGGGCTATCGTCTTCAGGTCAACGGAAAACCGTTCGTCATTCAGAAGCCGAATCCGACCGGCTCGGAAATCCTGACGCTTGCAGGTCTTTTGCCTGCAAAGGATTATACCCTCCGGCTGAAGATGGTTGGCGAACGTCCGGAGAAGATCGCCCTCGACAAGGAGGTCGATCTGCGCCGCAAAGGGATCGAGAAGTTCAAGGCGCTGCCGCGCGATCAGACGGAGGGCTAAAGCAATGGAAATGCGGCGTGCTTTTGATCTCGGCGCGGAGGATGAGGAGTTCCTCGCTACCTATGAACGCCCCTGGGAAGCCATCATCGATGGCTCGCCTTGGGTCCTTATCCACGATTTTGCGGTACCTAAGGGCTACAACCACGAAAAGGTTACGGCAGCGATCCGGATCGAGGCAGGCTATCCGAATGCTCAGCTTGACATGGTCTATTTCTATCCTCCGCTCAGCCGTGTCGATGGACAGCCGATCGGTTGCACCGACGCGCAGCAGCCGCTGGATGGCCAGACTTACCAGCGCTGGTCGCGGCACCGCACCGCTGCCAATCCGTGGAAGATCGGTTTCGATAACCTCGGAACCCATGTTTTCCTGATCGAAGAATGGCTGGAACGGGAGTTCGAGAAATGCCCAGCAAAGTAACGCTCGCACTGTCGGGTGATCAGCATGCTCATCTGAAAAGCTTCCTGTTTCCTGGTGACGGTTACGAGGCTGTGGCTATCCTTCTCTGCGGTCGCCGAGATGGCGATCGCAACCATCGGCTGACGGTCCGAGAGATACACGACATCCCCTATGACGAATGCCTCGAGCGGTCCTCTGTCGGCGTCGTTTGGAGCCCTGACTACATTGCCGGCATTCTGGATCGAGCTGCTGAGACTGGACTGTCGGTTATCAAGATCCACAGCCACCCAGGCGGCTATGCGCAGTTTTCAGATGTCGATGATGCCGGCGATCACAAACTGTTGCCCATGATTCGGGGTTGGGTGGAAGCCGATATTCCGCATGGCAGTGTCGTCATGCTGCCTACCGGGGAGATGTTCGGCCGCGTGTTGGTCGATGAGAATGAAATGCGATCCATCGGAAGCATCAGTGTTGCGGGCGACGATCTGTTGTTCTGGTATCCGAACACGGGAGATGTCGAGATGCCGAGCTTTGTCGCCTCGCATGCGCAAGCCTTTGATGAGGGCACGATCGAACGACTCCGCAAGCTTTCTGTCGGTATTGTAGGATGCTCCGGCACCGGTAGCCCTGTGGTCGAGCAACTGGTACGTCTTGGTGTGGGCGAAATCATCATCGTTGACGATGATCCGATCGAAGACCGCAACGTGAACCGGATCATCAACTCGACCATGGACGACGCAAGGGCCGGCCGGAAGAAAGTCGATGTCCTCGGGGATGCAATCGACCGGATGGGCCTGGGCACCAGGGTTGTTCGAATGCCCCGCAATCTCTGGGACCCCGACGTCGTTCGCACCATCGCCCAATGTGATGTGCTTTTCGGGTGCATGGATACGGTCGACGGCCGCTATCTTCTCAACTGTATCGCCAGTCAATATCTCATACCGTACTTCGATATCGGGATCCGTCTCGACGCGATCCGCGACGGATATAATCACGGCCAGATTCGCGAGGTCTGCGGCACCATTCATTATCTGCAGCCCGGCCGATCATCGCTGATGAGCCGAGATCTTTTTTCGATGGAGGATGTCGCGGCGGCAGGTCTTCGCCGTACCGATCCAGATGCCCACAGGCGGCAATTAGAAGAGGGATACATTCGTGGCGCTGTCAACCGACGGCCAGCGGTGATCAGCGTCAACATGCTCGCAGCAGCGCTTGCGGTTGATGAGTTTCTTGCCCGGCTTCATCCGTTTCGGGAATTGCCGAATCAGAATTACGCGAGCGTTACCTTTAGCCTCGCGAGCATGGAGCTCATCTACGAAAGTGAAGCAGGAATCTGCCCAATACTTTTGCCCAAAACAGGCTTGGGGGATACCAGGCCGCTTCTCGGGATGCCGGAACTCGGAAAGCGTAGCTGATGAACTGGATTGTTCAATTCTTGACGTGGCTGCGCCTGCTGTTTGCCGGCTGGATTGACCCCCCCTACAAAACCATCGTGGTCCAAGCCCTTTTGCCGGAAAAGCTGAAAAATAAGGCCATATACATAGTGGAAGAGGACGGCTTCGAAGAACAGGCAGCCATGCTCTGCCCGCGCTGCCGTGATCACATTCTCCACATGAACCTTCTACCGGACGAGCGACCCTGCTGGACAATTATTTGCCATGATGACGGAACCGCATCACTGCATCCGTCAGTTTGGCGGAAGAAAGACTGCGGGGTCCATTTCTGGTTCAGGCGAGGCCGAGTTTTTTGGACTTGATCCTTAGGGCGGAGCTCACCCCCACCCGATCTATTCCACGCTTCTTTATAATCCGCTGACGGATTTCAATTTAGAGCGGCAGCAGGATTGCTGATCAGCGCGACTGGATACGAAGCGAAGCCATCGTGAATTCCGCTTCATGATTCAGTACGTTTCGCTTTCGGCATTGGCATGGCTCGACCTGTGATTTTGAAATGGCACGCCCTTCAGAGAACATGAAGAATGATGATCCGTCATTGAAGGAAAAGAGCCAACCCATAATCAACAGTGAGGTCGGGATAACCGAAAGGAGGAGCACTCACATTCGTGAGATATCAGTTTGATCAGAGTTACCGATAAGCAGATCGGTTGAGACGAATGCGCGTTCGTCTCAACATTTTTGATAGGACACCTGTAGAGTTGGTTCCCATAAAAGTGTGGCGGCGGAATTCGAGCCGCCGAAACAGGTTATTTATGCAGCAGTTTCGGAATTCCTCGCTGAAATTTGTGCATCGGTATCTTTGCTACGAATCAGATTAGCGTTAGAAACATCGCCCTCAGCGATCAACCATCGCTGGTAATACGAGCTGTTTTCGGAAACCAAATCATCGACATAGTGCCCGAGCTTACCCGCTTTAATATCAGATGAACGTGGCTTGTGCATGGTTTGTTCTCCCGTTGGCTTGATCATGCTATCAAAATTTTAAGGTTGAGTTAACTTGGAAAACCCGCTGTCCAGCATTGAGTTCCCCGAATTGTTTATTGGAATCGTTGCTCCAGTGGGCGTCGATATCTCTTCTACAATTCGATCGCTATCAGATTTCTTCGTTTCTCAGAGTTATCAAGTCATTCCGGTTAAAGTTACAGACTATTTTTCAAATATAAAAAGATCACTAAATATAGATAAGCCACTATCCAGTGGACCTACAGATATTAGAATTGATGACTACATTAATTTTGGGAATCACGTAAGATCATTATTTAATGACAACGCAATTTTGGCGGCATATACGATATTTCGGATAACAAGATTGAGGCAAAGATCGTTTAAACGCGAAGACAAAATTAGTTATTCACGTCGAGTTTTCATTATTCATCAATTCAAGCGCAAAGAAGAAGTCGATCTGATGAGGTCGGTTTATGGACGCGGTTTTTTTCAAATTTCGGTTTACTCGAAGAAGCTTTCTCGGATCGAGTATCTCTCCCGCAAACTTGCTCACGAGCAAAACAGCCCCGATGTAGATTCATTCAGGTCAACAGCCAACAATCTGGTGGTAAGAGATCAAAATGAGACCAGTAATTCACATGGTCAACGCGTTGGAAAAATCTTCCATGACGCCGATTTTATCATAAATCAGGATGAACTGGGAAAGGACTCCGTAAAAAAGCAAATAGAAAGATTTTGCTTTCTCCTATTTTCGGCGAATTATATTTCTCCAACAAAGATGGAATACTCGATGTTCGCGGCGAAAGCTGCGGCGCTTAGAACTTTGGATCTTTCAAGGCAAGTTGGAGCCGCCATATTTCGGCCTACAGGCGAAATACTAAGCATGGGTTCGAATGAAGTTCCAAAAGCGACAGGAGGGACATATTGGTGTGATGAACCTCCCTTCGATGCTCGAGAGTATACCTACGGAGAAGATTCCAATGATCGACGGAAGAAAGAGTTGCTCCGGGAGTTATTCGAGATTAGCAACCCTAGCGGCGATTTCGAAGCATATTTTGAGTCGAAGCCGATCCGCGACAGTCAATTTATGGACGCATTAGAATATGGCCGGATCGTCCATGCAGAGATGTCAGCCATTACTGATGCGGCTCGGCTTGGGATTCAGTTGAAGGGCGCAGTACTATATTGCACAACATTTCCGTGCCATATGTGTGCGAAGCACATTGTCGCGACCGGGATCTCGGAAGTGATCTTTCTTGAGCCTTACCCCAAGAGTTTGGCGTTTGATCTGCACTCCGATTCTATTCAGATAGAGGGCGCCAATCGAGGAATTTTCGACGAATACGATGCAGTGCGCTTTAAACACTTTCACGGCGTTACTCCGCGGAGGTACCGCGAACTGTTTGAGCGTTCCTCTCGGAAGCGGAATGGAGTTTTCGTCGAATTTATAAATGGGAACGCGCGACCCAACGTCAATTTCAAAGCACCATTTTATGCCGACCTAGAGTTACTGGTCATTAAGAGCGGAACGCGGGCCCTAAGCGAGATACTAGGCCCGTAATCTCACTTGTCCGCCCTAGTCCCCAAACGAACTGGGAGACTTATGTGTCGCGTTCGACCATTCCGGGCCAGGGTTACGGCGCTGACTCAACTTGTGACCGGTTCGGTTGGAGCTTCACATCAACGTTTCAACCTCGTCAACGCCCCTGTTCACGAGGGTTGCCGGGCATGGACACTAACATCCCAATTTTGCTGCATAATCGCAGATTTTCCAAGGGGGTCATCGGTTCGAGTTGGTTCAAGGCGATAGAGCCAGCATCCTATCTTGCGACCTATCTTCTCGACCGTTATACTGTTTTTGAAAAACAGTATAACACCGGAGTCGAGCTTATGAAGTCCATCGACCTCATGTATCAGACGATGCTCGCCGAACTGGGTCAGCGCTCGCTCGACGCCGCTTGGAGGGCCGATTTCCCTCGGGAGGGTCGGTTCACCCCGGCGAACATCAAAGGGCGCAAGTACTGGTACTTCGACATCCCAGATGGACATGGTGGTACCAAACGTCGTTACGTCGGTTCTGCTGATGATCCGGATATCGCGCAGCGCGTAGCTGATCATAAGCGGGACAAGGACGATCTACGCGCTCGCAGGCGCTTGGTAAATACTCTGACCCGCGAAGGCGGGATGATCGCCCCTGACGCCATGTCCGGCGACATCGTCGAGGCTCTTGCCGATGGCGGTCTCTTTCGGCTCCGGGGTGTTCTCATCGGCACGGTGGCCTTTCAATGTTATTCAGGACTGCTGGGCGTCCGCCTTCCCATGGCTGCGATCCTGACCGGCGATGCGGACATCGCCCAGGACTATGCCATCAGTCGGGAGGTTGAAGACAGTCTGCCTCCGATCGTAGAGTTGCTGCAGGGCGTCGACGCCAGCTTCCGGCCAGTTCCACATCGATCGGGATCCGCGGCCTCGTCGGCGTTTCAGAATGCCGACGGGTACAGGGTTGAATTCCTCACGTCGAACCGTGGTTCGGATGACTATATCGACCAGCCGGCGAAGATGCCCGCCCTTGGTGGCGCCAGCGCAGATCCACTACGCTTTCTCGACTTCCTCATAAGGGAACCCGTCAGGACAATGCTGCTCCACCGAAGCGGTGTCCCAGTCGTCGTCCCTGATCCGTCCCGGTATGCGGTCCACAAGCTCATAGTCGCCAGCCGCCGACACACTGACGGGCAGGGGCCGGCGAAGCGCGAGAAGGACGTTCGTCAAGCTGCGCTGCTCTTTGAAGCCCTGCAGCAGACAAGGCGATCTGCCGACTTGGCGCTCGTCTACAACGAAGCATGGGAGCGCGGGCCTGCGTGGCAAGAAGGTATTCGAACCGGGGCGGGAATGCTGCCGGCACAAGATGCCGAGCGGCTCAACACGGTCCTGATCGAGGGGGCAAAGAAAAACCGAGAGGAAATTGAACTTCCGTTTGGAGAGTAGGCCGTCTTCCGTTTCGAAAGCCAAGCAGTTGATTTGATTCGAAGTGGCGAAGACAAATATGGTGTCGAGAATTCAAGTCCGCTCAAGACCTGGAGATGGTGCAAGTCCTCAGCTATTTCCGACTATGCTTGATTTGTGTACACTCATCCAACTCTCCACGAGCGGCCACGTTTACGATGGCAGGAAGCGGCCGGCATCGACGAATGCATCGCGTGCGTGACAGCCAGTCGCGGCAGTCTTGTCGGGCTATCTCGGCAGCGCGGGGTAAAAGTTGGCGAGCCGCATGTTCTTGCCGCCGTAACCGCTCGACTGACAGGTCTACCTCGATCGGAACGAGAGCGCCCGACGGTCGCGCGGGTTCGGCTCCTCACAGCGCTGCATAGATTGCTTCGGTGAGTTCTGCCGGAAACCGTCCGCCGGGCGACTGCCCCTCTAGGCCCGCGTTGGTGAAGGCGACGACCGTAAGCCTGTTGGTCCGGTTGACAGACCACGAATGCCCATAGGTGTGAACCCGGTATGGAGAAGACCGAGCGGCTGGGTGACGAGATTGCGCACCGCCTGGTCCAGCAGCTGGCCGGTCGCGCGTTCGATCCCCGACAAGATCAGCGATCGACACCCGAAAATGCGTGGCGAGCTTGGTGAGAAGTTCGATAGACGGGTTGGTGCTGCGACCGGTCTCCAGGTCATAGACGTGGGTTTTCGATGCTCCGATAGCATCAGCCACATCCTGCAACGAGCGCCG